>CATMVR010000268.1 GCA_950075905.1 uncultured Persicitalea sp.
GGTTTGTATTTGTGGACGACTGCAACCACGACATCGACGGCCTCTTTGCCAAATCTTTTGAGCAGGAAATGAGTCGTACTTTTGGCCCGAAAGCCTTGCAGAAGATTCCGAATGACCACTCCATTTACTCCTGCTTTTTTGAGTTTAAGGAAGGCCCGCCTACTACTTCCTTTGAGCTAAACGGCTGGGGAGACGATCTGGTGCATGATTACCTCAAAGCCATCATCATCAACGGCCGGATTGGCGTTTTGTACAGCAACAAGGACTACGGCTGTGAATGGGACTACGACTTTCGGAACAAACGCTTTCTGGCGGAGGATAACACCAAATTTGGAGTCAATATCGTCATGTACGCCCTGGGAGCGGTGGGGAGTTAGGTGTTAAGTTGCTAGCTGTTAGGTGGTTAGCGATTGGGTTTTTTTAGCTAACAGCTGTTGGCTCAATGAAAAGTAGTAAACAGTATCAAGTGAGTGAACAAACTCACCGCGGGGGCAGACCCCTCACTCAATCATGTATTCAAAATTGGAAGCAACTACTTCGGAATTAACCCATTATAAAGCCCTTGTGGCGAAGCTTCCCGCCTTGCGGCAGGAAATTGGCAAAGTTATAGTCGGGCAGCAGGAAGCAATTAGCGAGATTCTTATCGCCCTGCTGGCGGGTGGGCACTGCCTGCTGGAAGGGGTACCCGGCCTGGCCAAGACCCTGATGGTAAGTACCATGTCACAAGCCCTGGATATGAGCTTCAAGCGGGTACAGTTTACACCCGACCTTATGCCCGGCGATATTGTGGGTACGGAGATTCTGGAAGAAGATCACGAGACCGGGAAGAAGTTCTTTAAGTTCAATAAAGGACCACTCTTTGCGCATGTAGTACTGGCCGATGAGATCAACCGGACTCCGCCCAAAACCCAGGCCGCCCTGCTGGAAGCGATGCAGGAAGGGAAAGTCACCTACGCCGGTACCGACTACGCACTACCCCGTCCGTTTCTGATCATTGCTACGCAGAATCCCATCGAGCAGGCGGGTACCTACCCACTGCCCGAAGCGCAGCTCGATCGTTTTCTGCTGTATGTAAAGCTGGATTATCCCTCCGAGCAGGAAGAACTGAACGTACTGAAAAGCACTACCGGTACTTCCCGACCCGTACTAAAAACCATTCTGACGGATCAGGATATCATTGATTTGCAGCGACTGACCCGGGAAGTCCACATCAGCGACGAGCTGATTGGCTATATCAATCGCCTCGTGCGGGCTTCGCGTCCGCAGGATAGCCCCTCTGACTTTGTGAAGCAGTGGTGCGACTGGGGCGCCGGGCCGCGCGCCGGGCAGGCCCTGGTACTTTGCGCCAAAGCCAATGCGGTACTCAATGGTCGTTTTGCGGTGATACCCGAGGATATTCATATCCTGGCTTATCCGATACTCCGGCACCGCATTGCCCTGAATTTTAAGGCCGAAGCGGAAGGGATTACTACGGACCGAGTGATTGGGGAGTTGATTAAGGTAGTGAAGGTGTAGCGTGCGTTGCAAACGCAAACTAGCAGAAAAATATCATGAATATTTCAGCAAGTAATAAATCACATAACGCGACCGGGCTATCTTTCACAGAAGATAAATTGGTTGTACAACTGGCTGATGGGAGGGAAGTCGCCGTACCACTGGAATGGTTTCCACGGTTAAGGGCTGCTTCTCATGAAAAGCTTTCTAACTGGCGGCTGATCGGCGATGGCGAAGGCATTCACTGGCCGGATCTTGATGAGGATTTACTTGTGAAGAATCTATTGAATTGATCTTGTAATCACTATGCCCCACCTGGCTACCGACTTAGTAAAACTCAACAACCTGCAACTTGCCGGAAAGGTGGTGAGTGACGAGCTGTGGCTGGGAATACACGGCAGCCGGCGGTCGGGGGCCGGAACGGAGTTTGAGCAGTACCGCCACTACGAGCCCGGCGACGACCCCAAGCGCATTGATTGGAAGCTCTACGCCCGCACGGGCAAGCATCAGGTGCGGGAGTCGGCTACCGAAAGCAGCCTGCACATTCGGTTTTTACTGGACTTATCGGGCTCGATGAACTACACCGAGGGAAGTACCTCCCGCTTGCAGTATGCCCAGATTTTGCTGGCTTCACTGGCCTACCTTGGCTACCGGCAGGGCGACGCCATGAGCCTGTATAGCTTGCAGAACGGCGAGCTACAAACGCTGGTCAACGAAGGTAAGCAGGCATTTCAGAAAGTACTTTTTGGACTCGAAAAGGCCGAAGCAAGCGGTGAATGGCGCAATGATTCCGCGGCCTTCCCGGAATTTTACGCCCGGCGCAAGGAAATGCTCGTGATGGCTACGGACTTCCTGCAAGTGAACGAAGAATGGCTGAATCTGATCAAAAGCGTAGCCAACCCGCACCGGGAGATCGTGATTTTTCAGATTCTGGGCGATCAGGAAATAGATTTTACCCTAAAAGGGTTTTTTCGCTTTAAGGACCTGGAAACCGGACGCGAGGTGGAACTGGATGCGGACTCAGTCCGGGAAACCTTTCGGCAGAATGCGGCAAGGTACCTCGAAAACCTCGATGAGGCTTTGCGGATGCCACACGTACACCTGATCCGGGCGCGGTTGAGTGATCCTATCGCGGTAGTGATCCGGAATTTTCTGGCTAAACGAAAAGTATGATGGAATTTCTGCAACCGTCTTTATTGTGGGGTACCCTGGCCGTGGCCATTCCGATTGCGATTCATCTCTGGCACCAGAAAAAAGGGACGGTTATCTCGTGGGCGGCTACGCAGTGGCTGCTAGAAAAAAGTCAGCAATCGAAACGCGGCCTACGTCTTGACCAACTGCTACTACTTGCGCTCCGCTGCCTGATTCTGATTACGCTAGCACTGTTGTTGAGTGAGCCATTGTTCAGACGTACTACGACATCCGCTACCTTACGAAAGGTCCACGTAGTGCAGCCCGATGCTTTTGTGGTGGATAACTACCGCTTTGAGCTGGAAGAAGCCCTGCGCAAGGGCGAAACGATTTATTGGCTCACCGCTTCGCTACCCATCGCCGACGAACTGACCCCGCCCGTCACCGAGGGTAGCTCGTGGTCAGCACCGGTACTTCAAACAAATCTGAATCAACTAAGTGGCGATGGGGTAGAGGTACACCTGTACGTGAAGAATACCCGGCCTGAGGCGCAACTTCCTGGTATTCAAACGCCGGTTGAGTTTGAGCTGCACACGATTCGGGATACCGTGAGCCGGGCCGTGCGTCCGTATCGGGATGTGAAGAATAATCAAAAACTATACATCAGTGCCACCAACCGTCTTCGCGTTGGAACCACTGATGCCGACGTAACTTTTGCCTCCGGACCGGTAGGAGCGGGGCCGCTTAGCGTTCATGTGGACCTGAAAAATCCGGATGAACGAAAAACCGTAGCGGCCGCCTTACAGGCATTTTCGGAAGTATATAGTGTGGAACTGAACCTGGAAGAGCAAAAGACGGCAGATGTACACATTAACAAGGTACCTCCAGAGGTACCTCGGCCCACCACGCTGTACGTAGTTATCGGGCAAACCGGCATTTCGGCTCATCCCAATGTCATCTATACCCCCGAACCACTCACCCCCCAAACCTCGCCGATGGTTGCCAACGGACAACTTCCCGAATGGCTGGGGCAGCGTATTCTGGGACATATTGGATTGAAAGGAGATACCGCCCCCATGACGCAGGCCGAGCTAAGTACTCTGTTCAAGCCCATGAAGCCCACCTCCGGGGAGTCGTCAGCCAATACGCAGCGAATCTTTTTTATCGTCCTCCTCGTTTTGATTGGTGTCGAACGAGCTATTGCCCTTACCCGAAACGCATGAACGAACTGAAACGTCTGATCGCCTCTGTGCAGTACCAACTCTACGCCAACGCTATCGTGCGTTGCCTGTTGTTAGGGGGAGTGGCCTGGGTGGTAGCTTCAACTCTGACAGATCAGGTACTTGCTCAGGCAGGAGCAGTAGTAATGGGTGTGGCCATAGGCGTTTTTAGTACTCAACTTTATCAATCCAAAAAGCAGGAAGCCCTCCGCCTCATTCATCAGAGAGTACAGGGTACGGAGTATAGCCTGGCGCTTTTGGATAAGGAGCAGCTCAACCTGGCCGAGCAGCTGCAACTCGAACGACTTTCCGCGCAGGCAATCGCCCAACCGCCCCCACGGGTACTGTTTGCGCACCTGTGGCCCTACGGGTTGCTACTCGCTGCCGCCTTTCTGCTGCGCTGGGGCGTGCTCTACCTGGGCTCCCGACCGGCCGAAATGCGCAACCTTACGAGTCAGATGATGACTTCCGAATCAAAAGAGCAGCTGCCCATGGGCGTCAAGTCCATGCGGGTGTATGTGCAGCCTCCGGCCTACTCCGGCCTGCCGGCTACCGAAACGACAGACCTTAACATTTCGGCCCTGGCTGGATCACAAATTATCTGGCGGGTTGATCTGCTCAACGCTCAGGGCCTTTCGCTACGCTTGTCTGATAGTCGCAATCAGGAAGTACCTTTCCGGGAAGTGAATGGTCAATTTGAGTACCGCGACCGCCTGTTGCGCTCGGGGTTGTATAGTCTGAAAGCCTACCGGAAGGACTCGCTCGTACTGCAAACCGATTACTACCGGCTCGAAGCGCAGCCCGATCTGCCGCCGAAAATCACGCCGGTCAGCAAGGAGTTTTACCGCTACCACGTATTGAATGACCCGAAGAAAATTACCGTAGCCGCCAAAATATCGGATGATTTCCGGGTGCAGCAGGCGTTTATTGTAGCTACCGTTGCCCGTGGCTCGGGCGAAAACGTGAAGTTTCGAGAGGTGCGACTCCCGCTGACTCCTTCGAGCTTTAAGGAGGCCAATCTTACCAAAGTACTTGATCTGAACGCCCTGCAATTTGCCCCCGGCGATGAGCTGTACTACTACTGGGCAGCCATAGACAACCGGCAGCCGGAAGCGAACTTTACCAAATCAGATACCTACTTCATCGTCTACCGCGATACCACCCAACTCGAAGAGGCCGAACTAGCCACGATGGCCGTGAATCGTATGCCGGAGTACTTCCGCAGCCAACGGCAGATTATTATTGATACCGAAAAACTGATTGCCAAACGAAAAAAAATCTCAGCCAAAGAGTTCAACAGCACGTCTAACGAAATTGGTTTTGACCAGAAAGTACTACGGCTGCGCTACGGGCAGTTCATGGGCGAAGAGTTTGAAACCAATATCGGTGGTGGGGCATTACCGGCGGGCGACGATGCCGGTTCACTTCTGGATGGATTTATGCACAAGCACGATACCGAAGAGGAGCACGCGGCGCAGGTGGAAGTACCTGGCCATGATCACGATCATGGGGCCGAGGCACCCAACGAGCAGCAGGACCCGCTCGCGGCGCTGATGGAGCAGTACGTTCATTCGCACGACGACGGCGAGGTCAATACGTTTTATGAGCAATCGACCCGCAGCCTGTTGAAAATGGCCCTGGAACAGATGTGGCAGTCGGAGCTGCACCTGCGGTTGTATGAGCCCGAAAAAGCGCTGCCTTACGAAAATAAAGCGCTGGAATACCTCAAATCCGCTCAGCAGAAAGCCCGGACTTACGTGAAGAAGAGCGGGTTTGATCCCCCGCCGCTCAAAGAAAAAGAAACCCGACTAAGCGGCGAGCTGGATAAAGTGAATGCCCGTTTTCAGCAGGAGCGTACCTATGAGCAGGAGCAGTTGGCCACCAAAGCCGGGCGGTTGCTGGGCTTTCTGGAACGGAATACGCTGACGGTTTCCCAAAAGCAGGAGGTGCAGCAGGCCGGTGCCCAACTGGCCGAACTGATCATCAACAGCGGATTGAAAAACTGGGAAGTAGTAGGTAGCCTGCAAAAAATGGCGGGAGGGAAAGCCCTCTCTGTACAGGAAAAAGAACGACTCAAAGCGTTTCTGCTGCCGCTCACCCAGCCATCCCGAAAAACCAATCCCTCGTACCGTAGCGAACCCAAGCTGGAAGAAGCCTTCTGGCGTCGTCTCTTATGATTTCTTTTGATTTTACGTTCAACTCCTCCGACCCGACGCACTTGCTTCTGCTCGTTTTACTGGCAATTTTGCCCCTCATCATTGGGCTGCTTCTGTGGAGAAACCAAACCCTGACCCCGCGCCGGAAAGGGCTGCGGGCCGGTCTGAATCTGCTGCTGTGGCTGGTGTTGGTGGCGTACCTGCTGCAACCTATCTGGAAAAGGCCTGTCGATGCCTCGCAGGCGCTGCTCGTAGCCGCGGAGGTACCCACGGCAATGGCGCGTCAATTTGAGGATAGCCTGGGGCTGGGCGAACGCTTTGGGGCAGAGGAGTTTCTCAAAAAAAAGCTGATTTCACATTTTGATTCCATCACGCTGCTGGGGCAGGATTTTCCGCCCGCCCTGCTGGCGCAGCTGAGCCCCGTGGCGGTACGGTGGCTGCCTTACCATGGCCCCGATCAGCTGCAAAGTTTGCAGTGGCAGGGCATTGTACGGCAGGGCGAGCCGCAGCGAATACACGGGCTGCTGCAGTCTTCCCGGAAGCAGTGGCTCAAAGTAACCTATGCCGGGCAGACACTGGACAGTACGCAGCTGGATGCCGGCCCCCAATCCTTTTCCCTGCGCTTTCCGGCCTTTGCCGAGGGGCGTACCACCACGCAGCTGATGCTGGGCGACGAAGCGTTGGATACGCTCCGGTTTTTTACGCGCCCGTTGCCTACCCTTTCCTACCAGTTTGTGCTCAGTAGCCCCGATTTTGAAAGCCGTACCCTGGCCGAATGGCTGGGTAAGAAAGGCAATCCGGTCACGATCACCACTACCGTTTCCAAAGGGATTCAGAGCAGTACTACACTCAATGGAGGGGTACCCAAAAATGCCCTCCCTGACGTGATCATTACGGATC
>CATMVR010000269.1 GCA_950075905.1 uncultured Persicitalea sp.
GCCGCCTGATCAAGGCTTCGTATAGCTTGCTGGATCTTATCACCTATTTCACGGCCGGTGTAAAGGAAGTCCGGGCCTGGACCATTCAGCGCGGCTGGAAAGCACCGCAGGCCGCCGGTGTGATCCACTCTGATTTTGAAAAAGGCTTCATCCGGGCGGAGGTTATCAAGCTGCCCGATTACGTGCAGTACAAAACCGAAGCGGGCGTAAAAGAAGTTGGAAAAATGGCCGTAGAAGGAAAGGAATACGTAGTGAAAGACGGAGATATCATGCACTTCCGTTTTAACGTATAGCAGACATCTGGCAATTTTGAAAAGGGCCCGGCGAGATTAATTCCCTCCGGGCCCTTTTTTATGCCTGTCTTACAGTCCCCTGATCGTGCCCGGCAGGTAGTCGTCTTCCGGCATAGGCTCTTCATGGTGCATCAAAGCCCGGAAGGTACGCGCCATATGGATCATGTGATCGATGCGGTAGTGCGCTTTTTTCATCATGGCTACATTCTGTCCCTGCTGAATGAGCTGCGAGAATAAGTCTTTCAGGATGAAAAGTTCTTCGACATGGATGGAAAAATCACGTACCACAAACATCTGAAAGCCCCGATCGGACTGCTGGGGAAAAAAGAGCACCAGGTGGAAGTCTTTTTCTACAAAAAAAGAGCGAACGTGGTTCTCGTCAAAATCCTTAGGCATCTCGTTATGGTCGGTCAGAAAATCGATGATCTGGGTTTCGTTGCGGGTAATGAGTAAATGGGGTGTTATGTGGAAACTTTCTGGTGTATTATTCATGATATATCGTTGACTAGTGTACTAAAATGCGTTGCTTTTAGGGCAAATGTATTAATACAACTCATAAAACATAACTAATCTTATATAATATTTAATTATTATAACATTGACTATGTGTGAGAGAAGAGAGAAGTTTTGCTAAAATTCTCTAAAATTATGCCAGAAGGCCTGAAATTATTACCCCTATTCCTGGAAAAAATGCATGAATATCAGGAAACGGGCGTGGTATTATGCCGTTGGAGCAGAATAATTTTTTTTCGGAAAAGTATAATCTGGATATTTGGCGTTATCCCAATGGGCTATTTTCAACGGCGGCGGTTCCATTCAACGGCACGGTAGCCCACCAGGCGATCGGCCCGGGCCGCCGGAGGGCGGTTGTAAACCAGGATATCGTAGTCATTTTCGGTTTGCGCGTAATTTCCCTCAATGCGCGCTTCGGCTTCGAGCCCCGCGGTACCTATCACGGCGGCATAGTTATAATTCACTACTCCCTGTTTAATCAGAATCACAGCCTGGTAGGCCCCCAGGTCGTCGTTGTACTTCATCCGGTTTTCGTCGTTAAGCAGCCAAAGGTGAAAGCCGCCGTTGACGTACACCTCGGCGTCCGGAATTTGAGGCGTTCGGAGCGTGAAAACGACAGGGGTGTAGTCGGCTTCGACGCTGCCCCGGCCCGACTCGCGCTGGTCTACGATGTACTGCCCATTGAGGTCGTCCATTTGTAGGTACACGCCGTCGGCGCGGGGCTCGTCGGGCGAAAGAATCAGGCGCGTAAACTCACCAAACCGTTCAATTTCAAATACGCCGTAGCCACGGCCCGCCAGGGTACGGCTGTCGAAATAGCGGAAGTCGTTTCCTCCCGGAAAGGTGTTTTCCAGGTTAAAAAACTGGTATTCGAGTACTTGTTCAAAGGGAAGTACATTGGTGGGCCGGAAACCGGTTTTGGCCGTGCCCCAACGGTAGTTCTTGCGCAGGTATACTTTCAGATCATTCTGGGGCGAAACGATCTGGTACCCTTTGTAGTCGAGGCTGAAATCGATCTGCTGGTCGGTGCGCTGCTCCCGGATACCCTGCGAGAAACGAACCTCCGCCGCAATACGTACCCGGTTTTCGTACACCATGAAGCGCCGCGTCAGGACGGGCTGGCGCTGCTGCTCGGAGTAGACCATCAGCACGTAGTTGCCGGATACCTTCACGCGGGGTACTTCCAGCTCGTAGTGGTAGTAGGGTACCTTGGTACTGTACGACTGACTGAATTTGGTGATGGGGTAGTCGTTGAACTCGTAAGTGTACTCAATTTCGTTGAGCACTGAGCGGGTCCAGTCGGCGTTGCAATGAATCAGCTTGGCCCGGAAGCCCCGGTAGTCGGCCGTGAGGTCGTCAAATTCGAGCATAAGGGGTTGGTTACCATCCAGCTGAATCACCGGCGGGCCAATCAGCCGCCGGGGATCTTCGGGGTTATCGGTAGCGGGGTAGAGCAGTACGGTTTTGATGGTTTCGCTATACAGGTGATCGTCCAGCAGAATATCAGCGGCTTTCTGGCCCCGAGCTACCAGAAAAGAAGAAAAAACGAAAAGGGTAATCAGGTAGGAGCGAGTCATGGGCCAGTAGTTGTGAGCGGCTTGCTGTAAATTATTTTTTAAAATAACGAAAAAGCAGAGAGGACCGGTCAGAAAGAAGGTGATTTCTCCGGTAGCCGGATTGTTTTACTAAATTTGTATAAAACCATGCCTTTGCCTTATGAGTGCTCAGACCCCAAATAAATATACCCCCGAGGAGTACCTCGAACTCGAACGGGAAGCTACGTACAAAAGCGAGTACTACCGGGGCGAGATTTTTGCCATGGCCGGAGCCGGGCGCAATCACAACCGGATTGTGGCGAACCTTACGGGAGAATGCTACATTCACCTCAAAGGAAAGCTCTGCCGCACCTATTCCAGCGATCAACGGATTCATATACCAGAAAATGGGCTCTATACCTATCCCGATTTACTGGCGGTCTGTGGCCGGGATCAACTTCTGGACGAGCATAAGGATACCATCCTGAATCCGCGGCTCATCGTGGAGGTACTTTCAGAGAGCACCGAAGCCTACGACCGGGGCGAGAAGTTTCGACTGTACCGCAGCATACCCACCTTGCAGGAGTACGTGCTCATCGACTCGCTTCGGGTAGCGGCGGAGGTATTTCGTAAAAACGAGGAAGGCCTCTGGACGCTTGCATCCGAGGCCTTCGACGGTGAGAGTGCTATTGAGATGACCAGCATCGGGCTGACGCTCCCCCTGCGCACGGTGTATGATCAAACCGAGGGACTGCTGGCAGAGGTTGCTGGTTAGCCTCAGGCGCTGAGTTCTTCTACTTCCAGCATGGCCACTTCCCAGGCCTTGGTGCTATCGGCTATTTTCTTTTTGGTCTGCGCGTACTCCTCGTTCAGCTTTTCCAGAATCTCTTTTTCGGCGTACGACTCCGGGTCGGCTAGTTGGGCTTCCAGTTTGGCTTTCTTTTCTTCCAGAGAAGTGATTTCGGCCTCCAGTTCTTCGATCAGCTTTTGGGCCTGCCGCAGGGCCTTTTGGCTTTCGGCATTTCCGGAGTCCTTCTTTTGCCCGTTGGTGGGAGCCGGTGCGGGAGCCGATGCGCTCTTTGGCGGCGGGGCGCTGCTCACGATGGCTTTTTCGCTCACGGCCGATTCGAGCCCGCGCTCTTCGAGCCATAGCTCGTATTCTGCGTAGGTACCCGGGTACTCCTTGATCTGATGGTCTTCGATGTACCAGATTTTGTTGGCAATGGATTCCACAAAGTAGCGGTCGTGACTCACCACAATGTAGCTACCCTCGTACTGCTGCAAGGCCTGGATCAGGATATTGACCGACTGCATGTCGAGGTGGTTGGTAGGCTCGTCAAGCAGCAGGAAGTTGGCCTGCGAAAGCAGTACCTTGGCCAGCGCCACGCGGGATTTCTCCCCTCCCGAAAGTACCTTGATTTTCTTGAACACATCGTCGCCCGAGAAAAGGAAGCAGCCCAGTACCGTCCGCAGTTCGGTTTCGGTTTTGGTGGGGTTAGCGTATTTCAGCTCTTCAATCAGGTTGTGGGTGATGTTGAGTGATTCGAGCTGGTGCTGGGCGTAAAACGTAAACGATACGTTATGACCCAGCCGGCGCACACCTTCGATAGGTTCGGTACCGGCCACAATGCGCAGGACGGTAGATTTTCCCCGTCCGTTGGCCCCGATCAGGGCTATCTTGTCGCCCCGCTCCATGCTGATGTTGGTGTGATCCAGGATCAGCTTGTCGCCGTAGGCCTTGGAGGCATCTTCGAGCTGAAACACGTGCCGACCCGGCTGCGTAGTAAACTGAAACCGGAAATGCACTTTGGCATTTTCGTCAATCACTTCGTCGACCGTGTCCATCCGGTTGAGCGCCTTTACCCGGCTTTGCACCTGCTTGGCTTTGGTAGCTTTGGCTTTGAAGCGCTCAATAAAGCGCTCAGTTTGCCGTATTTTGGCCTGCTGATTTTCGTAGGCTCCGCGCTGAATCTCGTTGCGCAGGGCTTTTTCTTCAATGTAGTAAGAGTAGTTGCCCGAGTAGAGGTTCAGCTTACCGCCCGATACCTCCACGATGGTATCTACCACATTGTCCAGAAACTCGCGGTCGTGGCTTACCACAATCACGGCCCCTTCGTAGTTCTGCACGTATTTTTCTACCCATTGAATAGAGGGTAGGTCAAGGTGGTTGGTAGGCTCATCGAGCATAAGCAGGGCGGGCTTTTGCAGCAGTAGCTTGGCCAGCATCACGCGCATACGCCACCCTCCCGAAAACAGCCGCAGCGGCTGATCGAGATCGCGGGTAGAAAAGCCCAGACCTTCGAGGATGGCTTCGGCTTTAGATTGGATGGTATAGCCGTCGAGGGCTTCAAACTCATCCTGCACGCGGGCAAGCTTATCCACGAGTTCGTCGCGGTAGTTGGTTTCCATTTCGTGCAGAATCTTGTCGATCTGCACCTGTAGCTCGTTTTGCCGCTCAAAAGCCTGCATGGCTACCGACAAAATGGAGTCGTCGCTCTGGTAGGAGAGCAAATCCTGATTCAGAAAGCCAAGGGTACAGTCGCCCGACTTGGAAATACTGCCTTCGTCGGGTTGAAATTCCCCGTTGATCATGCGCAGCAGGGTGGATTTGCCGGTTCCGTTGAGGCCAATGAGCCCGATTTTCTGCTTGGGCTTGATATGGAGCGAGGCACTATCGTACAGTGCGCGGTCGCCGAGGTAGTAACTTAGGTTCGTTATCGCAATCATGCCGCAAAGGTACGGCGAAACTGTGAAAATCAGTAAACAAGTACGGGAGTTATCCGCTTTAATACCTTAAATTTGAAATAATAACTATTTTACCGAGCTTAAACTGAATTACTGTTTTGAACAACTTATTTCCCATATTTCTAAAACTCGAAAACGAGGACCTGCACCTGCTCATTGTGGGGGGCGGCTACGTAGGGCTGGAAAAAATTGAGGCCGTGCTGGGCAACTCGCCGCAGGCTACCGTTACGCTGGTTTCGCCCGAAATCCGGGAGGAAATCCGGGAAATGGCAGGAGGGAATCCGAGAATTACGCTCGTCGAACGCAAGTTTACTGACCACGATCTGGACGAAAAGGATCTGGTGATTGTGGCTACGAACGATAAGGAAGAAAACAAGCGGATCAAGCGGGTAGCCCGCGCCCGACACCTGCTCTGTAACGTAGCCGATACGCCCGACTACTGCGATTTTTACCTGTCGTCGGTGGTGAAGAAAGGAAACCTGAAAGTAGCCATCTCCACCAACGGCATGTCGCCGACCCTGGCCAAGCGTCTGCGGGAGGTACTTACCGAAGCCCTGCCGGATGATCTGGAAACCGCCATGGCGCAGCTCAAAGAGGTACGGGATATGCTCCGGGGTGACTTTGCCTACAAGGTGGAGGAGCTCAACCGGATTACCGAAGTACTGGTGAAGGAAAAGAAGAACGCCGGGGAAAAGCAGGAATAGCAACTATGAAAGAGCTACGCGGATTGGTACTTAGTGGTGGCGAAAGCCGCCGGATGGGTCAGGACAAGGGCCTGATGGTAAGCGAAGCGCAGGCCTGGGTAAACCGCGCTGGCCTGTGCCTGCGGGAGGTGGGTCTGCCGGTGAGCGTCATGATCCGGAAGGCGCAGCGGGAGACTTACGCAGCGGCCATTCTGCCGGAATTTGAACTGCTTTCAGACCTCGATCTGGCGGTACATGGCCCCCTGCGGGGGCTTTTGAGCTTTCACCAGGCTTATCCCCAAAGTGATGTGCTGGCGCTTCCCTGCGATATGCCCTATGTTTCGGCCGAGATATTGAGGGGGTTACTGTTTTTTTACAGAAGTCTCCCACTATATGACGTATGGGCTTTTGAGGCCGCTGAGCGGTTACAGCCGTTTCCGGGTGTCTACAAGGCGTCCCATCTGTCGGGCATCTGGCAGCAGCTTCAAAGCAATTCGCTTCCCAAAAGTAGCCTGATGTACGTGCTGGAATCGGGCAACACAGGCCGTATAGGAGCTTCGGAGGGGATGAGCGCTGTTTTTAAGAATGTCAACCGACCGGAGGATCTAGATCCACTTTCCTAATAGCCCGCGGCCCGGAAAAAAGCTTCTAGTTTGGCTTCGTCGAGATGGCCGTTGCTGCGCACACCGCTGCACAGATCCAGGCCGTAAGGCTGCACGGAATCGAGAGCTTGCCGTACATTCTCGCTTTTCAAGCCACCGGCCAGAAAAACCGGTACTGGCGACTGCTCCACGATCTGCCGGCTGATGGCCCAGTTGTGTACCCGGCCGGTGCCTCCCAGTTCTTTAACAGCCAGCGTGGGATTGCCGGAGTCAAGCAGCAGAGCATCAACGTGCCCGGTTAGTTGCAGTGCCTCGTCCAGCGTTTTTTCGTCGATGACGTGAATTACCTGCACGAGCTTGACCGTCGGGAGAGCTTTGCGGATAGCCTCGTAGGCTTCTGTCTCTACGGCGTCCACCAGTTGCAGGGTATTGGTGTGTACCCGCTGCTGGTGCTTGATGATGGCGTCGGCCTGAGTTTCGGAGGTGAGCAGGAAAGTAGCTACCGG
>CATMVR010000270.1 GCA_950075905.1 uncultured Persicitalea sp.
CATAAGCGGCACCACTGATACCGAAGAGACCTTCTTCAAAGTAGGTAAAACCAACCTGATTCTGGACAATCTGATTGCGGAAGGCAAGGCCAAACCGATGATTATCGTGATGCCCTACGGGAACATAGCCGCGCGGGTGGCCGAGCAAAAAGGCGGGAGCAAGCCCGCCGACCCGGCGGGGCGTGAGAACCCGGAGGCGATAAAACGAGCCAACGATTTCGCGACGGATTTGGTAAAAAATGTCATTCCGTATATTGAAAAGAGTTACCAGGCTATGCCGGGCCGCGACAATCGGGCTATCGGTGGCTTTTCGCGCGGAGGTGGGCAAACGCTCCGGACGGCATTTGGCAACATGGACAAGTTTGCGTGGGTGTGCGCTTACAGTTCGTACCTGTCGCCCGACGAAATGGAGCGTAGCTATCCGGCTATCGTCAGTAATCCGGCCAATACCAACAGGCAATTGAAGCTGCTGTGGGTAAGTGTGGGAAGCGATGACTTTCTCTACAAAGGTACCGTAGAGTTCATCGACTACCTGAAAGCCAGACAGGTGAACTACAAGAGCCTGATTACCGACGGCGGTCATACCTGGATGAATGTGAAGAAGTATGTTGCCGAAACCGCCCCGCTGCTATTCCAATAAAAATCACCCTACCCATGAAACGTATTCTATACTTCCTAATCCTGGCCACGGTAGCCTCGCTATCGGCGCGGGCGCAGCAACGTCCTCCGGCCATCAATTCACCCGAAGTGCATGCCGACCACAGCATCACGTTCCGGTACTTTTCCCGGAATGCGAAAAAAGTAACGCTCAGCGGTGAGTTTTTGAAAGCGCCGGTGTCTATGACCAGAGACACAGCAGGCATCTGGAGCGTGACCGTCCCGCCCGTTAAACCGGATATCTACCCATACAGTTTCTGGGTAGACAGCGTACAGATCCCCGATCCGAACAATACCTATATTTTCGCCAACGAGCGGTTTAAGCGCAGTATCGTAGATGTGCCCGGCCACCAGCCCCTGGTGCATTCGCTCCAGAACGTACCACACGGTAAAGTCAGCTACCGCTACTACAAATCAGGTACCCTGGGAACCACCCGCCCGCTGCTCGTTTATACCCCACCCGGCTTCAACCCCAGCGGCAAAACCAAATACCCGGTACTGTACCTGATTCACGGCGGCTCTGATACTGAGGAAACCTGGACAAAAGTAGGCCGGGCCAACCTGATTGCCGACAACCTGATTGCGCAGGGCAAAGCCAAACCCATGTTGATTGTGATGCCCTACGGCAATGTGCGCCCGGCTCCTATGGCCAATTTCACCCAAGACATGATAAATGACATACTACCCTTTATTGAGGCCAACTACCCGGTGATCAAAGAAAGCACCGGCCGGGCCGTGGCCGGTTTTTCGGTAGGCGGCGGACAGACGCTGAACATCGGGCTCACCCATCCGGACAGGTTCGCCTACGTGTGTTCGTATGCGCCCTTCACGGCTACCGAAGAATTCAAAAAGAATTTTACCGACTGGTCGCCTGATGCCGGACAGATGAATAAGCAGTTGAAGTTGTTTACCATCAGCGTCGGCACCGAAGATTTTCTGTACGAGCCGGTGAAACAGAACATCGCCATGTTCGAGGATAAGAAGCTGACGGTAAAAAGCTACATCGTACCGGGTGGTCATACCTGGATGAACTGCAAGCAGTACCTGGCTACCACGCTACCGGAGCTATTTAAATAATCTCATTTGTCATCTAAAACCCTTAATCCCATGATTCGTCAAGCCTTAGCGACTCTCTTTATCGTCGCTCTCGCCACGGCCAGCTGCCTGGCGCAGGCCAGCCAACCGGCCATTGCGGAAGATTTTAAGCCTTCTACCCTAAACCAACCGGGGCAGGAATACCCGCAGGTCAACTCCCAGGGAGTTGCCCGCTTCCGTGTTCACGCCCCCAAAGCCGACAGCGTCCGGGTGAGCCTGGGGCTGGGTGGCCGGGGAGGGACCATCCTAACCAAAGGCGCCGACGGCTACTGGACCGGCACCACGGCGGGCCCGCTGGACGAAGGCTTTCACTATTACAATGTCACGATTGACGGCGGTAAGTTCAACGACCCCGGGGCCAAAAATTACTACGGCTCCGTCCGGTGGGAGAGCGGCATTGAGATACCCGCCCACGACCAGGATTTCTACGCCCTGAAAGACGTACCCCATGGTCATGTGCAGCAGGTGCTTTTTCCTTCCAAAAGCACGGGTACCTCCCGCCGGGCGTTTGTATACACCCCGCCCGGCTACGAGAAAGACCAGTCCAAAAAATACCCGGTGCTGTACCTGCAACACGGCTGGGGTGAGGACGAAACCGCCTGGAGTAATCAGGGGCACGCCAATCTGATCATGGACAATCTCATTGCCGAGGGGAAAATAAAGCCCTTTGTCATCGTGATGACCTACGGCATGACCAACGAAGTAAAGTGGGGGCGCATCCGGGAATTCAGTATCGACCCTTTCCAGACGGTGCTCACCCAGGAATTGATTCCGTACGTGGATGCCCATTTCCGCACCCTGGCCAACCGGGACAACCGGGCCATGGCCGGGCTGTCGATGGGCGGAATGGAAACCAAAATGATTACCCTCAATAAGCCGGAGGTGTTTGGGTACTACGGCCTGCTCAGCGGGGGCGTCTACGCCCCCGACGACCTCAACGGCAAGGTCAAACCAAAGCTTGTATTCCTGAGCTGCGGCAGCAAGGAACGGCCCGATGGCGTAAAAAAAGCAGCCACCGACCTGAAAGCCGCCGGGTACAACGCCGTTTCGTACGTGTCGGAAGGTACCGCCCACGAGTTCCAGACCTGGCGCCGCAGCCTGCACGAGTTGGCTCCTTTGCTGTTTAAATAAGACGTTCTCAACTCCAATACCCAACCCTATGATTCAGATAAAACAAATAGCCACCACCCGCATGGCCGGACTTTTGCTCGCTGGCTGTGCGCTGCTGCCCGGTGCTACGTTTGGGCAAACAATTCCTTCATTGAAGGATACCTTCAAAAACGATTTCGGCATAGGCACGGCGCTGCACAACGCCCAATTTGAAGAGCGTGACCCGCAAACGACCCAGTTCATCGTGCGTCACTTTAACATGGCTACGCCCGAGAACATCATGAAATCGGCGCCGATTCATCCGAAATGGGACACTTACAACTTCGAGCCGGCGGATAGGCTGGTGGAGTTCGGCAAAAAGCACAACATTCAGATCAACGGCCATACGCTGATCTGGCACAGCCAGCTACCAGCTTTTATGCGCGGCATGAAGAGTCGGGATTCTGTCCGGACGTTTTTTGAGGACCACATCAAAACGGTGGCCGGGCGCTACGAAGGAAAAATCTTATCGTGGGACGTCGTCAACGAAGCGCTCAACGAGGATGGCACCATGCGCAAGAGCGTTTTTCTGGATTACCTGGGCGACGAGTACGTGACCGAAGCCTTTCGCCTGACCCAGAAAGCCTCGCCCACTACCGAGCTGTATTACAATGACTACAACAACGAGAAACCGGCCAAGCGGGCGGGCTGTATTGCCCTGATCAAAAAGATTCAGGCCGCCGGCGTTCGCATCGATGGTGTGGGCATTCAGGGTCACTGGCACGTTGGGCGCGTACCTTTCAAAGACATCGAAGAGAGTATTCTGCAATACGCGGCCCTGGGCCTGAAAGTGATGTTCACCGAGTTGGACATCGAGGTCTTGCCCCGCAATTTTCAGGGGGCCGAGGTAGGTCAGCGAATGACCGCCAACGAGCAGTCTAATCCCTACGTGAATGGCTTGCCTGATGCGGTTCAGCAACAACTGGCTGCCGATTACGAAGCCCTGTTCAAGCTTTTTTTGAAGCACAAAGACAAAGTCACGCGCGTCACGTTCTGGGGCGTAAACGACGGGAACACCTGGCTGAACAACTGGCCCATCCGCGGCCGCACCAACTACCCGCTGCTGTTTGACCGCAGCAATCAGCCCAAGCCGGCTTTTTACAAGGTCGTTGCGCTAAAACAGTAAGAGGTACCTGAATAGGTACCTGGCGTTTCTACGGGAAAATAACCCTGTTTCTTTTCTGTTGCCTCCTGTATCTGAATGGTACGGGAGGCAATTTTTTATGGAAGAGGCTTCTGATAAGGATATGTCCCTCATTTGCTAAACTCTGATTTGAAGCATAATCCTGATTTTCTCCTCCCCGGTAGCGGGCAGGCAATCATGTTTTATTGGTTTACTGGTAGGGCTGGCCATGGGGGACGTACTGCCCATTTCTCAAAGGGTTTTCGTTATATTTGTAAAAACACGTTAATTATGAACGCACTACGGCAATATACTACCTCAGAGGACGGTACAATCCAATTGACAGTGCCCGCTGAGTATATGCATCGCCGCCTGGAAATCATCATTCTTCCGGTTGATGATGCTTCCCGGCCTACGCCTGAATCAGCGGAGCAACTGAGGGAGGCACACAGAATCATTGATGAAGGGGGAGGAATCGAAGACCCTGATACTTTTCTGGCTGAGTTTGAGCGCAGCCGTCAGGATCGTTCCATGCCTTTGAAGTACTCCCCAAAAGTTGGGCAGATGAGGCGGACGGCGATGACGCTAAAACTCATAGGGATTTGCACAATCCAGACCAGGAATAAACTCGAAATCTTTGGTATTCCTCGTCAGCAAAGTGAAGTTATGCACTAAGGCAGTAGCTGCGATAAGGGCGTCTCCCAGTTTTAATTTTTTGTGAGCTTTCCGCAAAGCAATCGTCTGATCAACGATGGAATCATCCAGATAGAAAACAGAAGCAAGTGACAGAAAGGACCGAAGCTTTTCCATTTCAGAGGCTTCTCCATCAAAACCCAGCGTCTCGATTTTGACTACAATAGAAACATTGAATGCCTCATCAACGACCCTGTCCATTGCTTCCGCTGCTGATTTAGGGAGTTTATTACCTACATAATCAATAAGGGTATTAGAGTCAATCAGGTATTTCTTTCCCATTCTGATCTGGATTGCTCCACATATTTTTGTAGTTCATCTGCTGTTTGAGGAGATATAGCCCCCCGAAAGTCTGAAGGCCTCTTCCCTGCCTTTTCCAGTTTCTTTAAGTCCGGGTGCTTTGTTGTTATATTCTCCCACTCCTTGATCGGAATGACGACGGCCGTAGGCTTGCCCGTTGCATCGGATATGTATTGCAGACTCATGCCGGTTTTTGTTTGAGGTAGTTTGATACATTGTCTAGTGCAAGATACGAAATTCGTTTCGAGAATTCCATTCTGGCAGGTACTAACACCCCTCCCCCCCCCCAACCAACCCCAACAAACCCTCCTTCCCCAGCGACCGGAAAAAGCTATCGCCTTCCACGATCAAATTATCAGCGAGCTTAGCCTTATTCTGCTGCATGACCATGATTTTTTCTTCCACGGTATCCGGGCAGATGAGGCGGACGGCGATGACGTTTTTTTTTGCGGACCGATGCGGTAGCTGCGGTCGATGGCCTGGTTTTCGACATGAGCAGTTAGCGTAGTAGCCCCCCTGCTTAAAAATCGGGGGTTATATCCAGTAAAAATATCTCCACGGTGCTGGGGGAAACAACCAAGGTAGTAGCACCGGGATAATTCTCCGTGAAGGTTTGAGGGAAACGCACTCGCTCTTTTTCGTTCCATTTGAACTCGAAAGCCTTCCATTCGCTCCCCTCATGCTCTTCGATAAGATCAATCTCCTGCTGCTGTGTGGTACGCCAAAAATATTGACTCACACTTCGACCCGTGTAATGTAGCATCTTCATCCGTTCAGAAATGATATAGTTCTCCCATAGTGCTCCCGTATCGGTTCTGGATCTTAGCGGTTTGAAATTATTGATGATCGCATTTCGAATACCGCAATCGTAGAAGTAAACCTTCTTTCCTTTCTTGATTTCGTTTCGTACATTGCGATTCAGCGCAGGCAGCCGAAATACAACATAGGCCTTTTCAAGCAAATCAATGTACTTGTCGACCGTCTTTCCGTCGCTACCCACGATCTGACCAATTTCCTGATAGTTTATTTCACTACCTAGCTGTAAAGCCAGTGCTTTTAGTAATTTTTCCAATAATAATGGCTTCTTGATCTGTTCCAGCATCAGCAGGTCTTTGTAGAGGTAGCTCCCGGCCAAAAGCCTCAACAGCTCCTCTTCTTCGCCTGTTTTTGCCACAATTTCCGGGTAAGAACCATACCTCAGGCGATGTTCAATCATGCGCTTCTCGTGAATTAGGCCATGATGTTTCACGAGTTCTGCAAAGCTTAACGGATACAACATAAACTCATACTTTCGTCCGGTTAGTGGTTCATTGACCTGACTCGATAACTCAAAGGCGGAGGAGCCCGTGGCGATAACCTGTACGTCCCGGATCTGATCTGTGAAGAGTTTGAGCGTAAGGCCTACATTGGGAATGCGTTGTGCTTCATCCAGAAACAATATCTTCTTGCCCGCCATCATTAGCCTGAGCCGGACGGCGGTAGTATTAGTAAGGCTTTCCCGCACATCGGCATCATCACCATTGAGGTATAGGAAGTCTTTTTCGGACAAAACCGAGTCCACTAGCGTGGACTTTCCGGCTTGCCGCGGACCAAACAGCAAGATGGCTTTGCCTTTGAATAGTCTGGAATCAATTTTATTTTGCAATAGCCTTTGTATCATTATTTCGGAATCAAATCCCTAAAATACATATTATTATCGGAATTGGATCCAATAATAGTATAAATATCTATTTATTGCGAAACCCGTAGGCACAATTGGTGACACCGCTTGAAATCGTGCTATGGGTATTCAATCACCCCCCAACCAACCCCAACAAGCCCTCCTTCCCCAGCGCCCGGAAAAAGCTATCGCCT
>CATMVR010000271.1 GCA_950075905.1 uncultured Persicitalea sp.
AACGCTGTCGAGTGAAGAAAATACCGACTCGCATCCGGGGCGTCAGATCCGGACGCAGGCCATTACCAGAGGCTGGGAGGATGCCGAGCGCATGTACCCGCTGTTTAGCAAAGGTACTTCAAATGCCCCCGTGGTAGCTTCTGCTCCCCGTAAGGAGCAGCCCGTTTATCGTCCTGCCACCCGTCCGGCTCCGCAAGAGGATATTGTCGAAACGGATGTTACCTACCATGCCCCCAAAGGCTGCGCCTCGGGCGACTGCTTCAATGGCCCCGGTATTTTGATCCGTGAAAACCAGGAGCGCTACGAGGGGGAATTCCAGAACGGTAAAAAGCACGGACTAGGCGTGCAGTTTTATCCCGGCGGCATGGTGCGCTACAAGGGAGACTTCCGGTACGACGATCGTGCGGGGCGGGGTACCTACTACTTTACCAATGGTGATAAGTACGTGGGTACCTTTGAATCAAACGTACCACACGGCAAGGGTACCTACTACTACTCCGACGGCGAGCAGTTTGTGGGCAACTTCCGCAAGGGCGTCCGCGAAGGCTACGGCGTCCTCATCCGCGCCAACGGCCGCCGCGAAGCCGGCTACTACCGGGATGATGAGCGGGTGCGGTAGATTAATGAGAGATTGAGTGATTGAGAGATTGAGTGAATTAACTCTTTCTTTCTATTCTCTCAATCACTCAATCTCTCAATCAAAATTGACTTCCCAGAAACGCCTCTTCAATAATATCACAGGCCTGATTTACCTGCGCTTCGTTGATGACGAGCGGGGGGGCAAAGCGGATTTTGTTGCCGTGGGTGGGCTTGCAGAGCAGGCCTTTGTGCATCATGCTCAGGCACAGGTCGTAGGCCGTGGAGCTATCTTCGGTATCGTTGATCACGATGGCGTTGAGCAGTCCCTTTCCCCGTACCAGTTCTACCAGTGATGTTTTCTGTTGTAGCTGCTCCATGCGGCTACGGAACAACTGTCCCATGGCTTCGGCGTTTTCAGCCAATTTCTCGTCCTCTACCACGCGCAGGGCTTCTATTGTCACGGCGCAGGCCAGCGGATTGCCGCCGTAGGTAGAGCCATGCTCGCCGGGCCGGATCGTCATCATCACTTCGTCGTCAGCCAATGCGGCCGATACGGGCATGGTACCTCCCGACAGGGCCTTTCCCAGTACCAGAATATCCGGTTTAACTCCTTCCCAGTCGCAGGCAAGACGCTTGCCCGTGCGGCCGATGCCGGTTTGTACCTCGTCGGCAATGAACAGAACATTGTATCTGGTACAAAGCTCGCGTACGCCTTTCAGGTAGCCTTCCTGCGGTACCACCACGCCCGCCTCGCCCTGAATGGGCTCCACCATGAAGCCCGCTACGTGGGGATTCTTTTTGAAAATATCCTCCAGCGCGTTCAGATCATCATAGGGTACGAGAGCCGCTCCGGGCAGAAACGGGCCGTAATCATTGGTGCTTGATTCGTCGGTAGAAGACGAGATCGCCGCGAGGGTACGGCCCCAGAAATTGCCCGTAGCATATACGGTCACGGCTTGGTTCGCAGGTACCCCTTTTACTTTATAGGCCCATTTGCGGGTGAGTTTCAGAGCGGTTTCGCCGCCTTCCACGCCCGAGTTCATCATCAGCACCTTGTCGTAGCCAAAGTACTCGCACATGAATTTTTCGCACTCGCCGAGGCGGTCGCTGTGGAAGGCCCGGGAGGTAAGGGTAAGCCGCTGCGCCTGTTCGATCATTGCGTTCACAATGCGCGGATGGCAGTGCCCCTGACTGACAGCGCTGTACGCCGACAGGAAATCGAGGTACTGATTGCCTTCCACGTCCCAGACGTGTACGCCTTCGCCCCGGCTCAGCACCACGGGCATCGGTTTGTAGTTGTGGGCGCCGTACCGCCATTCCAGGTCGATGGCATCCTGCGTTGCGCTGGAATAGGTAGTTTCTATATAGTGCATATTTTTTTTATTCAGGATAGTTTCAAAACAAAGGAATCTGGTGTAGGGTTTATTCGTAAAGGTAATAAAACCCTAATCTCCGCGCAATATTGGGCAATAAAGGCAATGAAAAACAGGGACGGACCACCCGCTATGGTCTGGCTGAGGAAGATTTTTATCTGAACGAACAGGGTTTGATGGTTTTTACAGAAGCTTACCATCTCAAAAGGGGCTACTGCTGCAAAAGCGGCTGTTTGCACTGTCCGTACGGCTACCGGAAGTCCGACGATTTACCCCCAAAAGACTAAATTATTTAAACAATGGTTTGCATAGATAGCTAGTTTTCATATCTTTGCACCCTCATTTGCAAAAATTGAAAGATCATGGCTAAGGTTTGTCAAATTACCGGAAAAAGAACTCGCGTAGGAAATAACGTTTCTCACGCTAATAATAAGACGAAGCGTAAGTTTTATCCAAACTTGCAGACAAAGCGCTTTTTCCTGCCTTCTACGGGAGAGTGGGTTACGTTGAAAGTGTCTACTTCGGCGCTTCGTACTATTAACAAAAACGGCGTGGAGGCCACTATTCGTAAAGCATACGAAAAAGGTACGCTGAGCCTCTAATACGTTCTTCAAGACATTGGTCAGAAAGCCTCTTCGATTTCGGAGAGGCTTTCTGTGCTTAGGGTAGGTCCTCGCTTTTGCGCCGGCTATTTTTTTCGGAATCGCACTCCTATGAGCAACACTCTGCTGCTTAGTTAGTCCCCCAATTCTTCCCGCTCAGGTCCTTTATCCGTAGGTTCGTCATATTTTACTGTCAAACCAATCGGCTTCTGCGTTGTTTTGTGGAAGTAGAAAGGAAAAATTCAATTTGATGAAAAAGATACTATCTGTTTTTTGCCTTAGCCTTTTGTCCTATTTGGGTGCAACAGCAGCCTGGGCGCAGGAAAAATATACCGTAAGCGGCTACGTGAAAGACCGGGCCAACGGCGAGGGGCTGATTGGGGTATCGGTCTATGTACGGGAGCTGGGTACGGGCGTAACCACCAATCCCTATGGGTTTTACTCGCTGACCCTGCCCGCGGGCCAATACGCGCTGGTATTTAGCTACATAGGATACGAAAAAACTACAAAGTCTGTTTCGTTGAACGCCGATCAGCGACTCGAAGTTGAGATGTCTACCGAAAGTACTCAGTTGCAGGAAGTGGTAATTTCTACTGAAAAAGAAGATGAAAATGTGCGCAGTCTGGAAATGTCGGTCAATAAGATAGATATCAAGACCATCCGGCAGATTCCGGCCCTACTGGGCGAAGTGGACGTTATAAGAAGTATCCAATTATTGCCCGGCGTCACTACCGTGGGCGAAGGCGCTTCGGGCTTCAACGTGCGCGGGGGCGATGTGTCGCAAAACCTGGTGCTGCTCGACGAAGCGCCGGTCTATAACTCCTCCCACTTATTTGGTTTTTTCTCCGTCTTTAATCCCGACGCAGTTAAGGATGTGAAGCTGATCAAGGGCGGGATTCCGGCGCAATACGGCGGGCGCATTTCGTCGATTCTGGACGTACGGATGAAGGAGGGAAATACCAAAAAGCGCGAAATCAACGGCGGCATCGGTACTATTTTCTCCCGCCTGACCTACGAGCAACCCTTTGCGGCGGGCAAGGGCTCCTTTATCGTAGCCGCGAGACGCTCCTACATTGATGTGCTGGCCAAGCCATTTCTGAACAAAGACCTGCGGGGTAGCAGATTTAACTTCTACGACCTCACGGCCAAGGTCAACTACCGGCTCGACGATAAAAATACCTTTTTTGCCTCCGGCTACTTTGGGCGCGATGTATTCGGGGCTGATTTTGGATTTGGCTGGGGCAATGGTACGGCTACCGCGCGCTGGAACCACGTGTTTTCCAACAAGCTATTCATGAATCTGACCACCTATTACAGCAACTACGACTACTCGCTGGAATCGGACCGCAACGACCCGGATGCCAAAGATAAGTTTGAATGGAAGTCCAAGATCATCAGCAAAAGCATTAAGCCGGACTTTACCTACTACCTGACTCCCAACAATCAGCTAAGCTTCGGGGGGCAGTACATCCACTACGATACCCGTCCGGGGCGGGCCATTGCCATATCGAGCGGCGAGCGCCGCGATATCAGCCTCGACCCGCGCTACGGCGACGAGTCGGCACTGTACGTAGGCAATGAGCAGAAAATTTCTGAGCGCCTTTCGTTGCAGTATGGTCTCCGCTACTCGTTCTACCGCTACCTGGGGCCGGGACAGACGTATGAGTACGAAGAGGTACAGAGAGGCGAGCGGAAGTTTCCGGTATTGCCGGGCACTACCTACGAAAAAGGAGACGTGATTACGCAGTATGGCAACTGGGAGCCACGGTTTTCGATCAATGTTGGCGTCGGCTCTTCGGCCTCTATCAAGGCGAGCTATAACCGCATTGCGCAGTACATGCACTTACTTTCCAATACCGCGGCAAGTTCGCCATTGGATGTCTGGACTTTAAGTACCGGCCTCATCAAGCCCGAGATTGCGGATCAGGTGGCTTTGGGCTGGTTTCAGAACTTCCGCGACAATACCTACGAAGCCTCGGTGGAGGTGTACTACAAGGATTTGCAGAATCAGATCGACTACGTGCGTAACTCTGATCTGCTGCTCAACCGCTACGTGGAAGGCGATCTGCTCTTTGGCGAAGGCCGGGCCTACGGGGCCGAATTTTTTGTCAGGAAAAACAAGGGCCGCCTCACGGGTTGGCTCAGCTATACGCTGGCCCGTACCGAACGGCTCATTGAAGGAGTCAACAACGACGACTGGTTTCCGGCCCGATTTGACAAGCCCCACAATTTTACCGCCGTAGGCATCTATGGTCTCCGTGAGCGGCTGACGCTCTCCTCTACGTTTACTTTTGCCTCGGGTACCCCCGCTACCTTCCCGACCAACCGCTTTGAGTTCAATGGCTGGGCGCTGCCCTACAATGTGTACAATGCCCGCAACAACAACCGCATTCCGCCCTATCACCGCCTGGACCTGGCAGTAACCCTGAAATCGAAGAAAAAGCTCTTCAAAGTGGGCGAAAGCGAGTGGGTATTTTCGGTATACAATGCCTACAACCGCCGCAACCCGTACTCGGTGTATGTGCGGCAAAATGAAGACAATAGCCTCATTACAGAAGCCGTTCGATTCTCAGTTATTGGCTCGGTGATTCCGGCCGTGACGTATAATTTCAAGTTTTAAGAAAATATTGCCGAACAAAGCAAGTCATGAGAAAAAACAAGATATATCTACTTACGAATTTAGTTGCCTTGGCAGCTATGTTTTTGTTGGTTAGCTGCGAGGACGCCATTGACCTCGACACCGAAACCGGTCCGCGGCTCCTGGTGGTTGACGGCTGGATTACCAATCAGCCCGGCCCGCAGACCATCGGCCTCACCTGGTCGAAGGGCTATTTTGACAATGGCCCCTCCTCGCCCATCTTCGACGCCGAAGTGGTAGTTTCCGACGATGCGGGCAACACCTACCCATTCACTTTTGTAAGAAACAAGCTCTACTACCAGTGGACGCCCCCGACCGATACCACGCGGCTGGGGCGCATTGGGCGTACCTACACGCTGCGTATCCGCCACGAGGGTGAAGAGTACCTGGCCACCAATCGGATCAAGCCCGTGCCGGCCATCGACTCGCTGGTCTACCGCGAAGAGCGGTTTCCCATTCAGCCCCAGGAAGGACCGCAGGAAGGGTACCTGGCGGAGTTTTTTGCCCGCGATTTTCCGGGCGTCGGTGATACTTACTGGATCAAGCCCTTCAAAAACGGCAAGCCCAACGGCAACGACCCGGGAAACATTTCCCTGGCTTTCGACGGGGCCTTCAGCCCGGGCTCTCCCTCCGATGGCCTGATTTTCATCCTGCCCCTGCGGCAATCCATTACGGTCAATGGCCTGTTTGAAGCGGGCGATAAGGTGGGGGTAGAGCTGCACAGCATCACGCCCGAAACCTACTATTTCCTGGTGCAGGTACAGCGGGAGTCGGCCAACGGCGGTATTTTTGCCGTGCCCCCGGCCAATATCCCTACCAACATCCGCAACGCCAATCCGAACGGCAAGCAGGCGCTGGGCTTCTTCGGTGCCTCGGCGGTAAGCAAGGCCGAAACCACCATCGACCCCCAGAAGGCCGGACCCCGGGAATAATAGCAACCGGTCAGAACTGGTACATTACCTGCGCTTTTACCTCGCTGCGGGTGTTGCCCTGTATTTCGTTGAGCCCGGAGCTGATCAGCTCCGTATTGCTGAAGCGCGACTGCGACCAGCGCAGCCACACCCGCATATTTTTGCTTAGGGCGTAGCGTAGCATGACGTAGTGGCGGGTACCCCGATCGTAGTAGGCGGGCAGGGAGAAAGCGTCGAGCACGTCTTTTTCGTACACATACTGCCGGCTGTCGTAGTTGTCGGTGGCAAAAAAAGCGACCCGACCGCTGAGTTCCAGCCGGGGCAAACGCCAGGTAAGGTCCTGAACCAGTGTGATTCCCTGCGAGCGGGAGGTACCCTTGTAGGTAAAATCGCCCCCTTGGATGCGGGTGCGGACGGCAAAGCGAAGAGGCATATCGTACTCAGCCTGCACCACCGCCGTGCGGCGGGCCGTGGTGGTAACCTCAGGTAGCGGAGCGGTGTTTCCGGGCAGGTTTCGCTGTTTTTGTTCCTCGTGGAACATCGCAAAGGCGGTGAAACGTTTGTTGGGTGTAAACCGCACGTGCAGCAACCGGTCGTTGCCCTCCGAAGGCGCATTGACCTGGAACTTCAACCAGGGAAACACCCAGATCGTCGCCACATTCCATACATCGAACGATGAAGGAAAGTCCTGGTCCGCAGGGGTTGTGCTGAACGCCCAGCGGCCACGCGAACACCCCTATTTCGACCAACTGCACCAGTTGTCCA
>CATMVR010000272.1 GCA_950075905.1 uncultured Persicitalea sp.
GCTCTCCCGAGCCCACAATGACCGTAGGCTTTTCCTTATACAAAAAGTAGTGCGGGTTGGCGGGTAGTAGCCGCAGGGGTTGGGCGGAGGTGGCCATACCAGCCCCCAACAGAAGGCTTACGAAAAATAGATGCTGTTTCATGCTGGTAAAAGCAAAAGCTCGTGGTTTTTTCCTGAAAGAGAATCCATAAAGTTGCCAGCAATCAGAAAACAGTCCTACGGCTTCAACCGGTAGCCGCGGGAGCCGCCCGACAAATAACCTTTCTTTTTCTGCGATTGATTTAGCTACTTTGCAGAAATCGTCTGAAACGATTTTTGCATTAATGAAAACCCTATGTATCTAAATTCGGTTGAAAAGGGCAGAAATATACCAATAATGACAACACCCGATCAACTTCTGCAGGCGCTGCAAAACGAAATAGAGAAGAATACGTACGGAGAAACCCCGGTGGAGCTATACGAACCTATTCGCTATATCATGTCTTTGGGAGGCAAGCGGTTTCGCCCGCTGATGACCCTTATGGCCGCTTCGCTCTACACCGACGACTGGCAAAAAGCCCTCAAACCGGCCCAGGCAGTGGAGGCATTTCATAACTTCACGCTGATGCACGACGACATCATGGACTGCGCGCCGCTGCGCCGCGGCAGGCTAACCGTGCACGAAAAATGGAACGCCAATATCGCCATCCTATCGGGTGATGTGATGCTGGTGCGGGCGTACGATCTGCTGCTCGATGTGGAAAGTGACCGCATCAAGCGCGTGCTGACGCGCTTCAACCAAACAGCCGCCGAAGTGTGCGAAGGGCAGCAGTGGGACATGAACTTTGAGACGCGCTGGGATGTGACCGAGGCGGAGTACCTCCATATGATTCGGCTTAAAACGTCTGTTTTGCTGGGTTTTGCCCTGGAAATGGGTGGAATCATTGGTGGGGCCGACGAGCAGGCCTGTAGCCTGCTCTACGAGGCGGGGGTCAGCATGGGTATTGGGTTTCAGTTAAAAGACGATCTGCTCGACGTGTACGGAGATCCGGCCAAGTTTGGCAAGCAGGTGGGAGGAGATATTATTGCCAACAAGAAAACGTTTCTGCTCATAGAAGCCCTTGAACGCGCCAAAGGATCGGCCAAAGCAGAGCTGGATCGCTGGCTGGCGGCCGAGCACTTCGATAGCAAAGAAAAGGTAGCGGCCGTCACCCGGATATACGATACGCTGGGAATCAGGAAGTTTACCGAGCAGAAAATAGCCGAGTATTTTGACAAAGGCTTCGAGTACCTCGAACAGGTAACGGCTGACCCGACCCGCAAGGCACCCCTCATGGGTTTTGTGCACCAGTTGGTAGAGCGCGAAGCGTAAATTGTGAATGAGTGATTGAGAGATTGAGTGAATACTTTTAATTTACAAGTGTATGATTAAGGTAAATGAAAGGCTCTTTTCTTTGACTTGTAACAAATTAATTTTCGATTCATTTACTCATAAACCTTATTCACTCAATCACTCATTCTCTCATTCAAAATTAAAAAGATGTCCCTGACGCTCATTCTTATTCTCATTACAGTAGGTATCAGTTATTACGCCTGGCAAAACCCGGCGGTGCTGGACAAAATGGTGCTGAATCCTTACAAGGTTTCTCACAAAAACGAATACTACCGTTTTATTACTTCGGGTTTTGTGCACGCTGATTTTGGGCACCTGCTGTTCAATATGATCAGCCTTTGGTTTATTGGGGAGGGCATCGAAGGGCTGTTCGGGTCGCTTTTTCCCGGCAATGGGAGTTTCTACTTTCTGGCGCTGTATATCCTGGGTATCATTATTTCTGACATACCTACCTTTCTCAAACACCGCAACAAATCCAACTACAACTCGCTGGGAGCGTCGGGTGGGGTGGCGGCGGTACTGTTTGCGGCGGTACTCTACGCACCGCTGCTGCAAATCTGCCTGTACTTCTTTATCTGCATGCCCGGCTTTATTTTCGGATTGCTGTTTCTGGCCTACTCGTTCTACGAGTCACGAAGGGGAAGCGGCTTTGTAAACCACGACGCCCACATGTACGGGGCTATTTTTGGCATGCTGTTTATGGCGGTCGTATACCCGAGCGCGGTGCCGGGCTTCTTTGAGCAGATTGGTAGCTGGAGTATCTTCTGATCCGGGCCTAGCCTTTGGCTAACTCGGCCAGGATCGTCACACTACCTATTGTTTTGTCGTTCAGGTTTACCTTGATTTCGGCATCCAGCGGTACGAACACGTCTACCCGGGAGCCAAATTTGATGAAGCCCATTTGGGTGCTTTGCTTCACTACATCGCCTTCCTTTACGTACCAGCGGATGCGCCGGGCTACGGCCCCGGCAATCTGACGAAACAGGATTTCTACCCCCTGTGAGGTGCGAATGACGGTAGTAGTGCGCTCGTTGTCGGTGCTTGACTTGGGGTGCCACGCTACCAGGTACAGGCCGGGATGGTACTTGAAGTACTGGACTACCCCGCTGATGGGGTTCCAGTTGACATGGACGTTCAGGGGCGACATAAAGATGCTGATCTGCCGCCGGGGCCCCTGGAAGTACTCGCTCTCTACAACTTCCTCAATCACCACTACTTTGCCATCGCAAGGCGCTACAACCCGGGTTTCGTCAAGCGTAACCATCCGAGTGGGTACCCGGAAAAACTGCACAATCAGGAAGAAAAAAATGACACTCAAAATGAGAATTACCAAATGTAGTCCTTCCATTTCGGGTAAGAGGTACCAGGTAGCCCAATTTATGAGAAACAAAATGAGCGCTGTGACACCCATGATTGTAAAACCTTCTTTGTGCAGAGTCATCGGTATAAGAGTTGATTAGAGATGGTAAAATTACAAATTAGCTTCCAAAAAGTTGCATGTCTTACAGTCAAAAGCCCGGCATGGTGTGTCACCGGGCCGGGCTTTTGGGTACTTCTAGGGTAATTGAATCAGGAGGTTAGGCTACTACTACACAAGAACCATTCTCGACATCCTGCTCCACTTTTTTGTATTTTACATCTTTTAATACCCGGCCATCGCGGTACTGCACCGTTACTTTCTGGTTGCGGTCCGCTACTTTTATCGCCTTCACGGGTTGCTGCCGGGTGGTATTTTCCATGTGCCGGGCGTGCTCGCCGGGGCCTCCGTCGTCGGTCAGGTCGGCCTCTTCTCCGCGGTTGGTCTGTAGCGCCGGGCTGGCCTGTCGGCGCAAGGGCGGTTGCTGCACACGCTCAGGAGCGGCCTGCTCCTGCGGAATATCGGCTTTCATCAGGAAGGAAATCATATCGAAGTTTACCTTGCTCAGAAAACGCTTGAACAGCTCCACGGACTCAAATTTATAGATCAGCAATGGGTCTTTCTGCTCAAATACTGCGTTCTGCACGGATTGCTTCAGATCGTCCATTTCGCGCAGGTGCTCCTTCCATTCCTGGTCGATGAGCGAGAGCACGATGGCTTTTTCCATTTCCCGGATGATCTCCCGTCCTTCGGTGTCAATGGCCTTTTTGAGATTAACCACCACGCCGGCCTGACGCAGCCCGTCGGTAAACGGAATCATGATTTCGATGACCGTAGCTCCCTTCTCGGCGTATATCTGCTTCAGAATCGGCAGTGCCTTCTGCGCAATGGCGTTATTCTTTTCGCGGTAGTGCTCCTCGGCGGCGTGATACAGCTTCTGGGTGCGCTCTGCCTCTCTGATTCCACCAAACTCTGATTCGGAGAAAGGTGGCTCAATGCCCAGAGATGTTAGTGTAGCCAGTTCAAACTCGGTATAGTCGGTTGAGGTGTTAGCCACAATTTCCTCGCACACGTCAAAGAGCGTATTGGCAATATCTACCGCCAGGCGTTCGCCAAACAGGGCATTACGGCGGCGGCGGTAAATGGCATCCCGTTGGTAGTTCATCACGTCGTCGTATTCGAGCAGGCGCTTGCGGGTACCGAAGTTGTTTTCTTCTACCTTACGCTGCGCGCGCTCAATCGACTTGGTAATCATGCTATGCTGAATCACCTCGCCCTCTTCCAGCCCCATACGGTCCATAACCTTGGCCATACGGTCGGAGCCAAACAGGCGCATCAGGTTATCTTCCAGAGACACAAAAAACTGGGACGAGCCTGTATCACCCTGCCGTCCCGAACGACCGCGCAACTGCCGATCTACGCGCCGGCTTTCGTGGCGCTCAGTGCCGATAATGGCCAGACCACCCGACTTTTTGGCGTCGGAGGTCAGTTTGATGTCGGTACCCCGCCCGGCCATGTTGGTGGCAATGGTGACGGTACCGGGCTTGCCGGCTTCGGCTACTACCTCGGCCTCGCGCTGATGCTGCTTGGCGTTCAGTACCTGGTGTCCGATTTTGCGCATGGTGAGCATACGGCTGATGATCTCGGAGTTTTCTACCGAGGTAGTACCCACCAGTACGGGACGGCCGTTTTGTACCAGCTCTACAATCTCATCGGCTACGGCATTGTATTTTTCCCGCACCGAGCGATATACTTTATCTTCCTGGTCTTTCCGGATTATGGGTACGTTGGTGGGAATAGACACCACGTCCAGCTTGTAGATTTCCCAGAATTCACCCGCTTCGGTTTCGGCCGTACCGGTCATACCGGCCAGCTTGTGGTACATCCGGAAGTAATTCTGTAGCGTTACGGTAGCGTACGTTTGAGTGGCATCCTCGACCTTCACGTTTTCCTTAGCCTCGAGAGCCTGATGCAGGCCGTCGGAGTAGCGGCGACCTTCCATGATCCGGCCCGTCTGCTCGTCCACGATTTTTATCTTTCCGTCCATGATGACGTACTCGACGTCTTTCTCGAACAGGTTGTAGGCTTTCAAAAGCTGGTTTACCGTATGAATACGGGCGGCCTTTACGGTATAGTCACGGATGAGGGCTTCTTTTTTGATTACCTTCTCCTGCTCATTGAGGGAAGCATCTTTCTCGATTGCGTTCAGATCAACGGCAATGTCGGGCATGATGAAGAAATTGCTTTCTTCCGATTCTCCCGTCAGGAAGTCGATACCTTTTTCGGTCAGCTCGATGCTGTTGTGACGCTCGTCGATAGTAAAATACAAAGGCGCGTCGGCTTCGGGCATCAGCTTCTGATTTTCGGCCAGGTAGATAGCTTCGGTTTCCTGCATGAGGGCTTTCATGCCACCCTCGCTCAAAAACTTGATCAGAGGCTTGTACTTGGGCATTCCGCGGAACACCCGGAACAAGGCCAAACCACCTTCTTTCCGGTCGCCAGCGGCTATTTTGCGTTTGGCTTCGTTGAGCAGGTCCATCGCTAGTTTTTTCTGGGCTTCCACGATGCGGGCCACGCGGGGCTTCAATTCCATAAACTCCTGCTCGTCGCCACGGGGCACGGGACCAGAGATGATAAGCGGCGTACGGGCGTCGTCGATCAGCACGGAGTCTACCTCATCCACCATGGCAAAATGGTGCTTGCGCTGAACGAGTTCTTCCGGTGCCCGCGACATATTGTCACGCAGGTAGTCAAAGCCATATTCGTTGTTGGTACCGTAGGTGAGGTCGGCCTTGTAGGCATTGCGGCGGGCCAGGGTGTTGGGTTCGTGGCGGTCGATACAGTCTACGCTCATACCGTGAAACTCAAAGAGAGGGGCGTTCCACTCGGCATCCCGCTTAGCGAGGTAGTCGTTTACTGTTACTATATGTACCCCCAGCCCGGCCAGGGCGTTGAGGAAAGCAGGCAGCGTTGCTACCAGCGTTTTTCCTTCACCCGTTGCCATCTCGGCGATTTTTCCCTGGTGCAGTACCACGCCACCAATCAGCTGAACGTCGTAGTGTACCATCTCCCATTTGATAGGCTGTCCCATTACATCCCAGGTACTTTTCCAGTAGGCTTTGTCGCCTTCAATGGTAACGTGCCCTTTTTTGGCGGCCACTTCGCGGTCAAAAAAGGAGGCTGTTACTTCGAGCTGTTCGTTTTCCTTAAAGCGGCGGGCGGTTTCTTTTACTATGGCGAAGCCTTTGGGCAGGATTTCGAGCAGCACGTTTTCCAGCTCCTTATTGCGGTCCAGTTCCAGGCTATCGATCTGCTTGAAGATCGTTTCTTTGGTATCTACATCGGGCTCTGCTTCTGCCTGCTGCTTCAACTCGCCGATCTGATCATCGATGGATTTGAGCTGCTGCGCAATGTACTCCCGGAGGTCAATGGCTTTTTGGCGCAACTCGTCGTTGGAAATGGACGCCAGCTGTACGTACTCGGCGTTGATTTTCCCGACGTAGGGGGTGAGTTCTTTTAAATCCCGCTCCGACTTCGTGCCGAAGAGTTTGGTGAATAATTTTATCATGATAACGAATTAACTAAGGTATTATATAACGCCCCTGGCAGAAGATCCGGTGTACTTGGTCGGATTGTCCTGAAATGAGGCTTATATGAATAGAGACTCTTTTTGTTTTTTTGTTTAAAATAGTAAGCCGGGATCTGGTTTGATGCCAGATTGTCAGTTGTTCAAAACAACGACTTACAAAGTTAATTCTTTGCACTCAGTTTGTAGCAAGATTTTGACAATAGGTGGAAATCCGGGGTGCCAGCGGTGTCTGGAACGGGTTTTTGGTCTTTATTTTCATACATATTCATTTCTCAAAGGTACCAGAACCGCCAGCTGCGGGGAAAGTAGGAATGCGTCAGGGATTGCCCCCCTGAAATTATCCGCTCTTCCAGGTCCGGGGCCGTTCATACTAAAACCTGATTGCTACTGGGCATAACATAGTACCTTTGATTCATCAAAAACGAAAAAATAACATAGCCATGAATACGAACAACAGATTATTCCGGAACATGAACGAACGCGTTATTGGTGGTGTAGCCGCCGGTTTGGCCGATTATTTTCAGGTAGACGT
>CATMVR010000273.1 GCA_950075905.1 uncultured Persicitalea sp.
TCCGTAGCCTTACCTTCCGCTACACGGCTCCGGGCCCCGGACTGAGCGTGGAGGTGCGCAGTGGCTCGCCCACCGGCCCGCTTTTGGGCACGGCGGCGTATGCGCCTACGAAGGATGAGAGCACCTACCTGGAAGCCACGGCACCGCTAAAACCCACCGCCGGGGTACATGATCTGTATTTTGTGTTTGTACGAAAGGAAGAAAGCCCGGACGAAGGCAGCGCCGCGCTCGACTGGGTACGGTTTGAGCGGTAGGGCAAGCGCCGGTGCCGCTTGCGCGGAGTGAGCTGTACCGGCTATCAGAATTGCAGCAACAGGCGGGCCTGTTCGCTGATCAGCTGATGGATGAAGGCATCCTGTATTTCTCCCTCCATGAAATTCTTTTTCATGAGCGGAATCCTCACTTTCTGCGCCAGTACGTGCGTACCCAGGTAGTTCAGCACATCGGTCAGGTGGCTCAGACCCAGCACATTGCCTTGTATGCCATCGGAGATGCCTACAAGCGCACACTTTTTGTGGATCAACGCATTGGGGTAGCTCAGGCCGTCGATAAATGCCTTCAACACTCCCGGATAGGAGTTGTTGTACTCGGGTACAATGAAGACATACTTGGTGGAGTTTTCCATGATGGCACGCAGCGAATTGAACTGCTCATTCTTGCCGGAATTCTGGTAGAGGGCTGAAAATGTAAAATCAGCGGGCAAATCCATCAGATCGAGAATCTGACTTTCGGTATCGTTTTGCAGAAGTAATTTTTTATAAAAATCGGCAACTTCTCTGGATTTGGATTCAGGGCGGTTAGTGCCTGACACAATGGTAATCATAGGGAGAAACTAATATTTCCCTTTATAAGGCAAACCAGAACCAAATAGTTTTAGGAATAGATAAAATAACCCGCAAATTCCCCCGTTTTGGCATTTATGCCCAGGCTGTGGTAACTTGCCTGACTCTTAATCCGACTAGCTGACTTACTAACCCATGACCAGTCCTTTTCATAATCGCCGGGGGTTTCTCAAAAAAAGCGTTCTGGCGTCGCTCACTACCCTGCTGGGCACCAAGATTGCCTTTGCCAAAAACATGCCCGCGGGCTACGTGCCGCTCATCCTCGAAGGAGAGCTACCCGCCGGCAAGCACAAAGACCTGATTGTGCTCAGCGACCGCCCCTGGAACGTAGAAACTCCGCCGCACCTGCTCGACGACGTTGTTACGCCCGCCGACAAGATGTTTATCCGCAATAACGGCACCGTACCTACCGACATCGACCCCAAAACCTGGACCCTTACCATTGATGGCGAATCGGTAAAAGCCACTAAAACCTTTACGTTGCAGGAGCTGAAAGACAAGTTTAAGCACCATACCTACCAGCTGACCCTGGAATGCGGCGGCAACGGCCGCGCGGGTTATAATCCGCCCGCGTCGGGCAATCAGTGGAGCGAGGGGGCCGTCAGCTGCGCCGAATGGACGGGCGTACGCCTGCGCGATGTACTCGAAAGCGTGGGCCTCAAACCCAACGCCGTGTACATTGGCTACTACGGCAAGGATACCCACCTCAGTGGCGACACCAGCAAGTCGCCCATCTCGCGGGGTGTACCCATGCGCAAGGCACTGGAAGACGAAACCCTGCTGGCCTGGGCCATGAACGGCCGGGATATTCCGCAGATGCACGGCCACCCGCTGCGCCTGGTGGTAGGGGGCTGGCCGGCCTCCACCTCCGGCAAGTGGCTCAACCGCATCTCAGTCAGGAACATCGTTCACGACGGCGAGAAGATGGGCGGCGATAGTTATCGCGTACCGGCGTATCCCATAGAGCCGGGTGCCAAAATACCCGACGAGGACTTTAAAATCATCGAGTCCATGCCCGTAAAATCGGTGATCACCTACCCCCGGACCGGCGCGCTGCTCGAACCGGGGCAGCCCCTCACCGTACGTGGCCACGCCTGGGCGGGCGACCTGGCCGTGAAAGATATGATGGTATCTATCGACTACGGCGCTACCTGGCAGCCCTGCGCGCTCAAAGCACCCAAAAACCGGTTGGCCTGGCAGCAGTGGTCGGCTGCGCTGCGTTTTCCGGGCAAAGGCTACTACGAAATATGGGCCAAAGCCACCGATACCAAAGGACAGTCGCAACCGATGGTGATTCCGGCCTGGAACCCGAAAGGGTATATCAACAATGCCTGCCACCGAATTGCCGTTAAAATAGTATAAGCAGGCAGTTAGCTGTTAGGTTGTTAGCGGAACGCCGCCCGGCCATTGGCTTTTTATTGATCAGAAAGAAAATTTGAAAATTATTCTTCGAAAGGCTTTATGAAATTGAACAGAATAGTACCTCTGGCTGGCCTGGCGGCCTGTCTGCTCGTGGCGGTGGCGTTCCGGCCGGTGCCCGGGGGGGAACAGCCGCACCCGGCTCAGGCAGTCAGGGTAGATACTACCCGGGGCCTTGACCCCGCCACGGGCTTCGTGATTGCCGACGGCATCGAGCTGATGCGGGTGCACTGCACGGGCTGCCATTCCAGCAAGCTCATCACGCAGTACCGCGCCACGCGGGAGGTATGGCTCGACAAAATCCGCTGGATGCAGCAGAAGCAAAACCTCTGGGACCTGGGCGAAGCCGAGCCGAAAATTCTGGACTACCTCGCCAGGTACTACGGCCCAACGGACGCGTACGAGCGCCGCGCGCCGCTCAAAACTGAGCAATGGTACAAGCTGAACCCCGGTACCCCCAAAGAGTAGCCGCCCCCTTTTGGGTAGAGTACTGGCCTGATTTTTTGTATAGTTGAAACAAAAATTATTTAAAATTGTATTACTATCTACCTTTGTTCAGGGCAGCCTTAGGCCCCCGGTTCAGCGGTTTTACCCATAACTCCTCCCGCTTCCGGTCAGAGTAATTGGCCGAAGTGCTCCTCCTCCTCCTGTGATAAGAAAAATTGACGGCGTCTTTCCGGCTGCCACGTAGTAAAATTCTGTCCGGCCAGACCCATTCCGTTTTTGTACAAACTTAACAACACGATAGACCCTATACGTTTTTACCCGCATTGGCTATGCATCCAGCTGTATACGAATTTTTTGAGCACTCTCCGGAGGCTTTACTCCTGTGCCAGCAGGAAGAAACCCGCCCCGGGTACGCTGTCCACGCCATGAACCACCGGGCACGGGTACTGCTGGGCGGCAACGGACAGTTGAAAGAATCGCTTCCCCTTGATCAGATCATCCCTTCCCGAATTTTACTGGAAGCAATTGAAAGTGCTTTTACCACCCATACCCGGCAATCCGGCTACCTGGAGCCCCACTCCCTGCCTGCCGGTAGTGCATCCCTATCGTTCACGGTAGATAAGCTGGCTACTGCCGTCCTTATTCAGCTCCATAAAGACAGCGATGCGCGCTTGCCGCAGGCCCTGGGAGAGCACGTACTCGCCACAAACCTTACCTGCGCCGTGGTTTTTGAGGCCGTGCGAGATCGCGACGGGTCGGTGAAAGATCTGCGGCTGGTGTTCCAAAACGAAGCCGCCCGGCAAAACCCCTACCTGGGCCTTCCCGCCCAGCCGGGAGCGCTCATTACGCAGTGGTACCCCAATTCCAGAGCGATAGGGCTGTTTGAGCGCTACGTGGAAGTGATCGAAACGGGTGTACCCTTTGCGGGCGAAAAGTACTACCCCGACAAAAATTACAACTACCAAGTGGCCGTGTCCAGGTACGGCGACGGCGTTATTATCAGCTATGATAACCTCACGGAGAAAATCCTGGCTGAGCGTCAGATCGAAGAGCAGTACCAGCTGCTTGAAGGCATCCTCGATAGCTCGGAGAACATCATTTTTGTGGCCGATGCCGTTCGGGATGCCGACGGTACCATTGTGGATTTTACAATTTCAAAAGGCAACAAAACTGCGATGGACGCCTTCTCGCAGACATACGGTTTTGACGTAAAGGGCATATCAATCAAAGAGTTGGTAGGACGAAAGCCCGAGCTTTTTGATGAGGCTGTCAGCATTATGGAAACGGGCGAGCCCCTCATTCTGGAACAGCGGTACGAGGCTTCGTCAGACAAGTGGTTCAAAGTATCTATCCATAAGCTGAACAACGGTCTGGTGCTGACCTACGTGGATATCACGCCGGTTCAAACCGCCCTGCTGGAAGCCAAGCAGCAGGCCGAACTGCTGCAAACCGTGCTGGACAGCTCCATCAACGGCCTGTATGCTATGGAGATTATGCGAAACGAGGAGGGTCGGATTACCGATTTCCGGATCGTGACGGTCAATCAGGCTGGTCTGAAACTAACCGCCCATGCTTACGAAGAAGTAGTAGGCAACACCTACCTTTCGCTCTTTCCGATGGTCAGGGAAATGGGCCTCTTCGATGAGTTTATAGAGGCCGTAGAAAACGCCGCGCCTTTTCGCAAGGAAGTTGGCTTTACCGTACCCGACGACCCGGACCTCCGCTGGTTTGACCTTTCTCTGAGCCAGACCAGCGGTGGGATGATCATCCTGACCTTTATGGATACCACGGAGCGCATCCTGCTGGCGCAAAAGCAGGAGGCCCTACTCGAAAAGCTGCGCAAATCCAACCAGGACCTGGAACGCTTTGCGTATATCGCCTCCCACGACCTGTCCGAACCAACCCGCAAAATCAACGCCTTTAGCGAAATGCTCATGTCTCAGTATGCCTCCCAGCTTCCCAAAGGGGGCGCCGATCTGGTAGGGCGCATGCAATCGGCCAGCGCCCGTATGCAGGAGCTGGTAGACGGTATCCTCACCTTCTCGCGGTTTTCGAGCCAGGAAGATCAATACCAGATCATTACCGTAAAACCCATCATTGCCAACGTGTTGGTAGACCTCGAAGCGGCCATTGGCGAGAAAGGTGCCACGATTGAAGTGGGAGACATGCCTTATGTCCGGGGAAATCAGACGCAGCTCCGGCAGTTGTTTCAGAATCTGATCAGCAACGCCCTGAAATTTACCGACGACTCTACGGCTCCCCGCATCCGTATAGAGACGGGGCCAGCTACTCCGATAGAAGTACAGGAAACCGTACGAGACACCGGCCGGCGCTGGCTGGCCATCCGGGTCCACGACAACGGCATTGGCTTCGACGTCTCGCAGCGTGCCCGGATATTCGAGCTTTTTACCCGGCTCCACGGCCGCAGCCAGTACCCCGGCAGCGGCCTCGGGCTGGCCATCTGCAAGCGCATTGCCGAGCTGCACCACGGGGGCATTACCGTGCACAGCGTGCCCGGGCAGGGTACCACTTTCTCGGTAGTGCTGCCAGCGCTGGGGTGAAGCCGTTACGCGCAAAAGGGCTGGTGCCAACCGCCGCCGAACAGTAGAACCCCGCGGGGTTTTTCTTTTTCGGGATGGTAATGCACTGTTTTTCATAGCTTAGCAACCGGCTTTCACCTTCAATGACCCGCCCTATACCTCCACCCATTCTGAAAAAACTCCTGCTGGCGGTGGGTGTAGCCTCCCTGCTCAGCCTGACCTTCCTTACCGACCCGCTGGACAGGGTCTACAACGAACAAACCCTGGATCAGGACCTTACGGATATTCTGGCGTACCAGGCCCCCGACTCCTCGGCCTACCGGGCCATTAGCCACTATCTGCTGGTGACGGCCTTTTCGGACGAGCCGCTCGGAAAAACCTACCGGCAGATTGTTGCACTAGATGCTTTGTGGGAAGAACAGCAGCAGCGGCGGGAGGCCGCCGTACAAGCCCGGGAGGAGCTAGCCGCCCGGGAAGAGGAGAGGCATTACGCCAGTTTGAGAGAGATTGTATCCGTGAACCTGACGGGCAGGGAGGTGGCCCTGGGCGACTCCGCCACGAGCATCACCTACTTTTACACGCTGAAAAACAGGTCGCGCAAGCCCATCCGGGCGGTGCAGGGCTTTGTCGGGATCAACCACGGTTTGCATGGGTACGCGCTGGGCATCGACCTGCTTTTTGATCCGCCCCTGGCGGCGCGCTCCTCCCGCCGGGAGAAAATCACGTTTCAGGTTTCGTCCGGCAACGTACCCGGAGAGCATGAGGCCGCTACGCTCGAATGGCGGCCGGAAATGATTCTTTTTGAAGATGGAGAAAAGAGAGAATAACCCGGCAAGAGCCCAATACTAACCAGTTACTGGCCATGAAACACCGTATTTTATTCAGCATCGGCACTCTGCTACTTCTGCTGCCGGCAGCAAGGTGGGCAATGGATGGGCTTACGGCAAAGATAGACTACAACCGCCAGGTGAAGCCTATTTTGAATAAGCACTGCATGGGCTGCCACGGTGGGGTCAAGAAAGCGGGCAACGTCAGTTTTCTCTTTGAAGAAGAAATGCTGAAGCCCGGCAAGTCGGGCCGCGTACCCGTGGTGCGGGGCGACGCCCACGCCAGCGAGATGATTCGCCGCCTGCTCAGCGATGACCCCGACGAACGCATGCCCAAAAACGCAGCCCCCCTCGCCGAAGAAGACATTGCTACGTTGAGGCAGTGGATCGACGAAGGCGCCGCCTGGGAAACGCATTGGGCCTACCAAAGCCTGCAAGAACCCGCCGTTCCTTCCGAACGCACCGTTTGGAATTTGTTTGGCCTACTAACTACCACGGAAGCCGCTTGGCCCCAAACCGAAATAGATCACTTTGTGCTGCAAAAAATGCAGGAAAAGGGGCTTGCTCCCGCTCCGGCCGCCGACCGGGCCACGCTGATCCGGCGCGTAAGCCTCGACCTGACCGGCCTGCCGCCGACCCTCGCGGCCTGGGAGGCCGCGATCGGGCCGGCACGCGCCTACACGCAGCACCTCGTCCTGAACATGTACGCCCTCGACGGTGCGCCGCGCATCACGCACATCTGGGGTTTCCGCAGCCTGGAGG
>CATMVR010000274.1 GCA_950075905.1 uncultured Persicitalea sp.
TGTGGTGGCCAGCAACCCCCCTTCCTTTTCGAATAGTAGCGGATAGGCGGGCACATCGCCGATACCGTACTCGGCTTTGTCAAACCCAGCTACCAGCGCCAGCACAAGCAGGGGGTTATCGTCTTTGACGGGCAGTATATGGGCATCGTTGATCCCGAGAATACGCGTGGGGGGCAGGTCTTTCCCAAAAGCAGTGGACATCACAACGCCCCTTTCCAAACGGGCGCGCAAAGGCTTCTCCGGAACCGACAGACCGGGAAACTGATCGGGATATTCCAGGTAGAGACGGAGGTTTTTATTCCTGGCTGCTTCCAGCCATTCCCGCTCGACGGGGTTTTTCCCGGCAGGATAGTCATCAGCCACGATGAAAACGGCTGCGCCCCGGGGTGCCTCCCCAACCAACCGGGCCGGTGCATCGAATCGTCTGATCCGATAGCCCTCCTCTTTTAGTACCCCGTACAGATCATTGGTTTCCTTTCCACAGAAATAAACCTCCGTATGCTTCTGACCATAACCGGATATAGAAAAAAAGAGAAGTAAGCTAAGGATTAGTTTCATGGCTAACAGATTAGTAAGATACTTAATACAAACAGTAACTAATAGTAAGACTTGGTAACTTTAATAATATTTTTATTAAGTATGGCTGTAAAACAAATTATAAATCATTAACTATCCAAGCAGAATTACATTTATTATCTGTTTTTTTAAACATTTCCCCTTTTTTTGATTTCAAAATAGTATCTGACCGGTAGTCAGTCGTGCGGGCTTCCTGGTTTCAACTATAAAAAAGTACCCGCCCCTTCGCTATTCCACAAGGAATGCAGGGCGGGTAACTGTAAAGCCGGTAAAAGTAGGGAGGTCAGCTCATAGCATCAGCTTCTCGCCCGGTGTATGATCCCGGGCCGTGGTCATGGCCGCCACTATCCCCGAACGGATCATGCCAACCTTATACGCCGTCTGCGGCAACGGTACAATTCCCTTGGTGGCAATCGCGGCGGCGGCTTCGAAGACCTGATCGGTCGTTTTTTTTCCTATGAGATTATCCTCCACCGCGGGTAGACGCAGAGGGATATTAGCCATGCCGTTGATAGCCACCTTTGCCTGGCTGATGGTATCGCCGTCGAGCATCAAGCGTACCACTACCTCCACCAGCGGCCATTCGGCCAGCGCCCTGCTCATCAGGCGGTGGTAGCCTCCCCGTTCGTGGGCGGCGGCGGGAGGCAGGTACACGTGCGTAATCATCTCGCCCGGTTGCAGGGTATGGTCGTGGGTGGGGTCGCTGCCATCGCCGTACAAATCAGTTACGTTGATACGCCCCCTGCCCGTCACTTCGAGTTCTGCATCGTAGGTCAGCAGAGCCAGGCCAACGGAGGAGGGGTGCGGAGCGATGCAGGGCCCTGAGTCTACGCAGGTACCCAGCTCGTAGTTACCGGCGCGGGCAGGACAGCCGTCGCCGCCTTTTTTGTAGCAACTAAAATGCGGGTTGCGGTAGTACCAGCAGCGGTTACGTTGGCAAAGTACGCCGCCCAGCGTAGCCATCTCGCGGATTTGGGGCGTGGCCAAAAGCTGCGCGGGCATAGCCAGGGCGGGATAATTATTCATAATGTGCGGATGGCGTCCCAGATCGGCCACTTTCGTAAGCGCGCCAAGGGTAGTGCCTTCGGCGTAGTGTTCGATGCTCTTCAGTCCCGGCAGGCGACTAATGTCCACAATGGGACTACGGCTGATGCGACTGCGCAGGCGCTCCTGCAGGTCGGTGCCACCGGCCCGGATTTCGCCGGGAGCTTTGGCTACATCTGTTATATTTTCGACAAGGGTGATCATAGTTGATAGGGTTGTTCCAGGTAAAATCATCTTTCAGTATTCCACACTTTTGGCTTCCTGCACCTGTGGTAGTGCCATGGACAACCCTTCCAGCACCCGGTGCGGCCGCATGGGTATCTCGGTGGGTCGCCAGCCCGTGGCGTTGAAAACGGCGTTGCCAATCGCTGGCGCCACCGCCAGGAAAGACAGCTCAGACAGCCCGCAGGCTTCCCCTTTTACGCTTTCGAATCCTCCTTCGTGAAAATGTACCTCTATTTCGGGGATGTCGCCGATGCCGGGAATCCGGTAGTCTTCCATCCCTACCGTAAGCAGGGTACCCGTGGCCGGGTCGGAGATCCGTTCTTCGTAGAGCGCGTAGCCCATGCCCTGAATCACCGCCCCGTATACCTGGCTTTGGGCCAGTTCGGGATTGACGATTTTGCCGTTGGCCATTCCGGCCCATACTTTTTGTACTTTCACCCGTCCCAGCAGGGTATCTACTTCTACCTGCGCCATAAAAACCGACCCGGTCATTTTGGGGACGATATTAGCCCCCAATTCGCCTGAGGGCATCATGCCCAGTACATCGAACAAACCATTTCCTCCTCTTTTTTCCACCACCGAAACGGCGGGCAACTGCCGGAAAACTTCCGCCGCTGGCAGGAAACCTTTCTCATGGAAAATCCCGCCATTCTCCCAGTGCGGGTCTTTCAAGCCCAGGGTACTAGCCGCGTTGGCGAGCAGTTTTTCTTTCACCTTCCGGGCGGCTTCTACCGAGGGCTGGTAGATGGAGTTGGTACCCCGGCTGCCCGTGGAAACGGGTCCTTCGACGTATTCGGAGTTGCCCAGCTGCACATCTACCGTCAGGGGCGAAACTCCAAACTCTTCGGCCACCGCCTTGGCAACCACCGAGCGCAGGCCGTTGCCCATATCCTGGGCGGCGGTTCTGACCACCAGGCCACCGGGCGTGGTGGCTACCTCTACCTTAGCCTGGCTGAAATAGATATTGAACCAGTTGCCGATAGCCACCCCAATGCCCGTTTTGAACCGACCGGCTGAGGCACCCGCCTCCCCCCGCTTCTGCCACGCGGGCAGGCTTTCTATCCAGTCGTAGAGGGGCATCCGGATAGTACTATCGTCCCAGTGCCGCCGTAACGCTACCGGACTTTTACCCAGCCGGTGGGCCAGTTCGTCCATGGCCGATTCCAGTACCCAGAAGGACGCCGGACCGCTCGGAGCCCGGAAGGGTTTGGCGAAGGCGGCGTTGGTAACTACGTCAAAATCCTTCACATCCTTGGGTACTCCCGTATAGGTAAAGCGTACCCATGGCGCGCACTGCGACTGTACGGCCACGCCGCAGTCTCCGTAGAAATAGCCTGTCATAGCTTTCAGATTCCCCTGCTTGTCCGCTACGATTGAAAAGTCAGATTTTGTTAGCGGCCGGTAGCCGCCGATAGTCATTTCTTCCATCCGGTCGTAGACCACCTTTACGGGGGCTTTGGTGACGCGGCTGAGCTCCACGGCGGCGCGGGTTTCGGTGGTGAAGCCCTGCTTGGAGCCAAACGCTCCGCCCACATACTCGGATAGTACCGTCACCTGTTCGCGGTTCAGCTTGTAGTATTTGGCCAACTCGCGGGCCAGCGGGGCTACGGTCTGCGTGGATACATGTACGGTCAGGCTGCCTTCCTGCCAGTGCGCTACGGCGCAGTGGGGTTCCAGACTAGTGTGGGTCTGGCCCGGCGTGCGGTAGGTGCGCTGCACCAGTACCAGGTTCTCGTCCTGTCCGGCCTCCTTCACAATCCGGCGGGCTTTGCCGGGCCAGGTGGTCATCATCAGGTTCAGGTACGGCTTGCGCAGGTTTCCTTCCCATTTACCGGGCGGAATAGGCCCCTCCGAGGCATTGGGTGGGTTTTTGCTACTTTCGGGGTACACCAGGGCAGCGCCGGGTTTCAGGGCTTCGTCCAGCGAATCCACAAAGGGCAGCACCTCGTATTCTACCGTAATTTTTTCCAGGGCCTCCGCGGCTATCTCTTCGCTGATGGCCGCCACCGCCGCCAGGGGTTGCCCCACATAGCGGGCTACCTTGTATTTGTCTTCCAGCATTTCCACCACCGCCTTCACCCCCTCCATGGCCACCGCCGCGGAAATATCAATGCGAACGATACGGGCGTGGGCATGCTTTGAGCCCAGTATCCGGCCGGTAAGCATACCCGGCACGTGCACATCGGCGGTGTAGCGGGCCTGTCCGGTTACCTTGGCCAGTGCCTCCACCCTGGGCGATTCGATTTCGCTTACCTCGTCGAAATCACCGGCTACGGCGCGCTGCACGGCCTTGTAGATGCCAACATAAGCCCCGCAGCGGCACAAATGCCCCGATAGGGCCAGGGCAACCTCGTCGCGATCCGGTTCTTTTTTGCCGTGTTCTTTCCGCCAGCTATCGTAAAAGGCAATGGCTTCGATTATAAAACCCGGCGTACAGAAGCCGCACTGCAGGGCGTCGTGGGCCATAAAAGCCTTCTGCACCGGGTGCAGCTGGTCGGGCCCGTGGGCCTCGATGGTCTGCACGGATTTTCCTTCCAGAGCATGGGCGGGCAGCAGGCAGGCAGTCATGGGCGTGCCGTCTACCAGCACGGTGCAGGCCCCGCACACGCCGGCCCCGCACACCAGTTTGGTGCCAGTGAGCTGTTTGCGCTCGCGAAGTACTTCAATGGCCGATTCGTCGGCACGGGGATCGAATTTGTATTCTTGGCCGTTGATGGTTGTTTTCATTAGGGTAAGTGTTTAGCTGTCATTCGGGACAGGTACTCTTGTAGAAACTTAGTTTAGGTCGCGGTACTCCTGGGGCGTCATGCCCGTTTTGTTTTTGAAAAGCCTACTGAAATAGTGAGGGTAGTTAAACCCCAGCGTATAGGCAATGCCACTGACCGAATCGGTGCTATTGAGCAGTACCGTTTTGGCTTTTTCGACGACGTAATCATTGATATAGTCTTTGGCACTTCGGCCGCTTTCCTTTTTCAGAACATCACTCAGATAGTTCTGGGACAGGTGCAACTGATCGGCAAAGTACTGGATGGAGGGCAGTCCGTTGGTGGTTTCCCCGGATTCGAAGTAGGCTTTCAGTATTCTTTCAAACTGAGAAACCACATCCTTGTTCAGATTAGTACGGACATTGAACTGCCTTTCGTAAAAGCGCAGGCAGTAGTTGAGCAGAAGCTCAATGTTGGAGACAATCACCCGCTGACTGTGGGTGTCGATGCGTTGGCTGTATTCTTCCACAATCTGATCGACGCAGTGGGTAACCCGGGCCACCTCCACTTCTGACAGGTGCAGCGCCTCGTGCACATCGTACGAAAAAAAGGAGTAGCGCCCGATGTTTTCGCCAAGCGCGGAGGTACGGAGCAGGTCGGGGTGGAAAAAGAGCATCCAGCCTTGTACCTCGTTTTCTTTCTGCTCGCGGGTAGCAGTAATGACCTGCCCCGGGGCCGTAAAAAGCAGCACGCCCTCTTCGAAGTCATACGGGTTTCGGCCGTACTCTATGCCGCAGCTACCGTCTTTGAGGGCCATGTAGTAGAAGTTGCCCACCAGCTTAACCCCCACCAGGGCCGGGGGAATAATGACCCGGGCGGCATCTACTACGGATATCAAAGGATGACGAGGCCCATCGAGGCCGAGCATCCGGTGCAATTCACTGATAGAGTCTATTCGCAGGATTTGGTTGGACATTGAAAGGCAGGGATTTGTGTGACAGCAAATTACGAAATTCAAGCCGCTTCCTGCCTAACACGAATTCCCTTTCGTTGAACACATAACCCGGATTTTTGGGCTTTTGAACTTTGTTTGGCTAAAAATCGAGCCATTTCTACTAGCCAAAAGGTCTTTCTCCCTGCCCATTCTGCCGGGGCACTGGCCATTCGTTATGCTTTGTTTTTGAATCAGGTACCCATTTTTAACGTTAAAATAAGTATGCATACTTATTCACTTATCCGTTTTTACATGAACCGTTGTTTGTACATGGTGTTCCTGGGCAGCTGGTTACTGCTTTCGGCCTGTACCAAAAATAAGGGTACAAACCTAAGTAAAGAGCCCGAACAAGCACTTGTAAACCAGCCAGATACCACACAACTCCCTCCCTATGACCGGGAAGAAGCCAAGAAAATGATCCGGCAGTGGGTCGACTCCACTTCGGTAGATCAGGAGTTGCCAAAAATCGACGAAAAGAGGGTGGCAGAAGAGCTTACTGCCTTTTACGAAAGCAGAGAATATGCCCCTGCCTGGGGCGTCTCTACCGCACAGGCATTGCTGGACGCCGTAGGCAGGCTGGGCCGCGAAGGGCTGGAAACCAGCCTTTTTCCGGTAGATAATCTGAACACGCTCGTAGACAGTCTGAAACAGAAAGACCTTACGGCCAAAAGCGGTGCCCGCCTTGATCTGATGCTGTCGGCTACCTATCTCAAACTAGCCCGCACGCTGGCTACGGGAAAGATCGATCCCAGCGATCTTTCGGGCCCCTGGTACATCAAACCCGAAGCACCCGATACGCTCTTTACCCATCTGCAACAAGCCGTGGCGGGCGAGGTAGGCCCCTCGCTGGACTCGTTTCGGCCGGGCTTCGGGCAGTATAGCCGTCTGCTGCAACAAGTAAACAAGTACTATAAATTATCGGAAAATGGCGGCTGGCCCGAGGTAGCCGAAGGGCCCAAACTGGCCCCAGGCGATTCGAGCGCGCGGGTAGCTACTATCCGGCAGCGGCTGTATGCCACCGGCGACCTGACCGTGCCGCCCGACCAATGGCAGACACAACGCAGGGAACGCCATAGATGGCATCATAATTGGAGGACTCTAATGCACAGAATTGTTGTCGGTCTCTTAATTCTTATTGTTGAGTGCACTGTTGCAGTTGGCGGTGAAGTCCTGGATCCCGAAGTTCCGAGCATTCTGAATCTACGGGAGCAGGCAGAGTTACGTGATGCCTGGTTAGCGAAGCGGCTCGATACTGTTGTCCCCATGCTGATGCGACGGGAAGGC
>CATMVR010000275.1 GCA_950075905.1 uncultured Persicitalea sp.
AGCTTTGCAGGCCCGCGGCGCGGGTAATGTCTTTAAAGGTACCCCCGTCGTTGCGGTAGAGCCGCATGCCGTTCATGGGGTCGTCTTTTTTGAGGAGTTCGGCGGTGCCGAGTTCGTTCAGGACGGGCAGGGACTTGGGGTTGTGATTGAGCAGGAACATATCCAGATCACCGTCCTTATCGTAGTCAAAGAAGGTAGCCTGCGTGCTTGTTCCCTCGCTGGCCAGACCGTATTTTTCGGCTTCTTCGGTAAAAGTAGGTACACCGTCGGCCCCGGCTCCCTGATTGATGTAGAGTTCGTTTTTGCGTTTTTCCGGTGAAAAATTCCCCGAATAGCATACGTAAATATCCAGTTTGCCATCGCCATTGACGTCGGCCATGGTCACGCCCGTTTTCCAGCTGGTATCGCGCCCGGCTACGGCGGCTTTGGTGGTGATATCCTCAAATTTCATATCACCCTTATTAAGGTAAAGCCGGTTGGGTACCATATTTCCCGAAAAATACAGATCGTCCAGACCGTCGCCGTTTAGGTCACCCACGGCCACGCCGCCACCGTTGTAGAAGTACTCATACATGAGCACATTGCCGTTGAGGCTTTCGGTGATGGTATTTTCAAAATCAATGTTCGTTGTTTCAGGAGCCAGCAGGGTAAACAGCGGATCGCCGGCAGGACCATCGCCCGGCTCTTCGGAAGATTTCTGACAGCCCGTCAGGACTCCTGTAAGTAATACTACCGCGATAAAACTAACTTGATTCAGGCGCATTTTCTTATGTAAGAAGGGTAAACAAAGCATACTACCACAAACGTAAAAAGAATCCGGTTAGCCTGTGGGCCGCCCGGATTCTTTTATAAAATTATACTAATAAAATGACTAATTCAGAAGGTTAGTTCTTCGGGTAGTCAGGGTTTTGTTCCAGCTTGTTGTTCCGGTTCATCTCGTCGCGCGGGATAGGCAGATAGTACATCTTATCCAGCCAGGCGCGGTTTTCCTTACCGGGGTCGATCTCGAACACCGTGTACGTATAATCGTAGTTTTCCTTGCTGTACTTGTACACACTCACCGTTTTACCAGGCTTCAGGGTACCCACAATGTTGATACCATTGGCTTTTCGTCCCAGGGTAGTGGGGGCAATCATCCAGCGGCGGGCATCGTGGTAGCGCTGCTCTTCGTAAAGCATCTCGATCCGTTTTTCGTTTCTGAATCGATCCACCAGTGCCTGACCACTCTCTGTAATGGCTGGCATGCCTGACCGGAAACGAATCTTGTTTAGCCAGGTTTTGGCTTCTGCCTCCTGACCTAGTGCGATACAAGCCTCGGCGTAGTTGAATACGGCCTCGGTGTAGCGCAAAATCGGCCAGGGGATCTCCTGCCAGGTATTCTGATCTACGATGGCGGGGTTAGGATCAGTAAACTTACGGATGTAGTAGCCGGTATAGCTACCATTCCAGTCTTCGATGGAGCTTTGACGAGTATCCAGTCCGAAGTGAAATACTTTCTGACCGGATGCATTCACCACTTGGTAGCGTCCCGTTTGAATCTGACTGGCGGGGTCCTTGGGCAGGTTAGCATTTGAGCGCACCTTCCAGGGGGATCCTTCGTGCAGGATAGAAGCCTTGAAACGGGGATCACGGTTAGCGTAGGGATCAGCCGCGTGAGCCGGATTGTTCCAGTTAAACTTGGTGCCGTCCATCATTTCGTAATCATCCACCAGTAGCTGAATGGGCGTATTACCCGCCCAGTTGTTGTAGCCATTCGGGCCATTGTACAGGCCGATACGACCGCCGTTTTCCTGCTTGGCGTTGATAAAATACCGCGCCATCAGGAGTTCGGTTTGTCCGCCGTTGCGGGCCAGCGACAAGTCCATGTAATTGGTAGTTCCTTGGGCAGGATCTACGGGAGCATTCAGGTTGAGCATAAAGCCCCGGTTCAGGTCAAGTACCGCCTTGGCGGCATCCTTGGCTTTTTGCCAGCGCGCCGTACGGTCACCGCTCACGTAGCCCAGCAATTCGGGTTTGGCGTAAGACGAAATGGTGGCAGACTTGTTCTTCGCCGTAGGGATATCGTGCAAGTCACTGGCAGCATAAGTCAGTATACGAGACTTCAAAGCCAAAGCGGCGGCTTTCGAAGCACGGCCGGCGGCCATGTTCTTGCCATCCAAAAGGGTGGCAACCTCATCCAAATCCTTTACGATGAAGTTGACGGTTTCTTCCCAGGTATTGCGGGGAGCCAGGTAATCAGCCTCGCCTAGTTCGTAAGGACGATCAATGAGGGGTACCCCACCGTAGTAGCGGGCCAGCTGATGGTAGTAGAAGGCACGCATAAACTTAGCCTCGCCACGTAGACGCTCCACGATGTTACCCGTATTGGGGAACTGCGGATTTTCCAGATTTTTGAGCGCGAGGTTGGCCGCCCGGATACGGGTATACATGGCATCCCACCGGAGGTTGGCACTTACCCAGCCAATATCGGCGGGGTTGGAACGAGATTCGGTGATCGTGGTGATGCCCCGACCGGGGTGCGTAAAAATGGTTTCGTCGGTCAACGAAGAAAGCGATTGCTCCTCGAAACCACCATTGTTGAAACCCGCGTAGATTTCCGTCACAAAGGCTTCGGCCAGAGCGGCGTCTTTCCACACAGCCGATTCTGATAGCTCGCCCAGTGGTTGGGTATTCACAAAGTCGTCATTACAGCTGGTCACCGTGACCAGGGCTGCAACAAACGCCAAAGCTAGTATTTTAAATTTTTTCATATTTTTTTGTGTTATTAGGTTAGAATGTAGCTGCTAAACCGAAGTTTACCACTTTTTGTTGCGGATAATAATAACCCGTAGCACTATCAGTTTCAGGATCGAATACTTTCAGTTTGTCGATGGTGAAAAGATTCAACCCGTTGAAGTAAACCCGCAACTGACTCATACCGGCTTTGGTAACGAGTTTTGAAGGAACCGTGTAGCCTAGTTCGAGGTTTTTCAGACGAATGTAATCTGAGCTACGTAGCCAATAGTCGTTGCCGTTGGAGTAGTACTGGTCGCTCCGGTTGGCGATACGAGGGTGTACGCTGCTTGGGTTTTCAACCGTCCAGCGATTTTGATACACATCCTGCAGGAAGTTACCAATGTTGCCCGACTCACCCGTACTCACATACTGCTTGGCCCCAGCAGCACCCTGGAACAGTACCATCAGGTCGAAGTTTTTGTATTGTGCACCCAGGTTCACGCCACCCTGGAACAAAGGTAGGTTGGTGTTGTCGAGGCGTACACGGTCATCGGGGGTAATCTTACCGTCACCATTGAAATCCTGATACTTCATATCGCCGGGGCGCAGCTGCTTTACAATGGCTGAGTAATCGAGTTTATTCGCATCGATTTCGGCTTGATCCTTGAAAACACCATCGTACTTGTACACTACGTAAGTATTCATGGGCTTACCGGTAGAACGCTGCCATTCGGGGGCTCCGGGTGCTTCGTCCCAAAAGACAATTTTGTTCTGCGCATAGCCACCGTTTATGCTGGCATTGTACTTAAACTCGCCCACCTGATTGCGGTAGCCAATGTTGAATTCCCAACCCTTGTTCTTAACCTCACCAATGTTTTCGGCGGGCAGCGACAAGCCGGTGCTTTGGGGTACGGATGCATTTTTGAACCACAAAATGTTGGTACGACGGTTGGAAAACATATCAAATTCAAAGAATACTTTGCCGTTAAACAGCTGACCTTCCAAACCTATGTTGGAGTTGGTCGCTACTTCCCAGGTAATGTTCTTGTTAGGTACACGGGCTTCGAACAACGTCTTAGACTCGGCGTTGCCCACAATATAGCTCCGGAATCCGTAGGTAGACAGGTACTGGTAGGTGGCAATGTTTGAAGTGTTGGGAATAAACACCTGGTCGTTACCAAGCTGTCCCACGGATCCCCTTATTTTCAGAAAGTTGACGGCAGGAACGTTGTTCTTCCAGAAGCCTTCTTCTGATACTACCCAGCCCAGCATCACACCTGGGAAGAAACCATAGCGAGTCTCCTGGGGGAAAATATCAGACCCATCGTAGCGCCACAGAAACTCGGCCAGGTACTTCTCCTTATAGTTGTACCCAACGCGGCCGAAGTAGTTGATACGAGCTGTTTCGAAAGCGCCACCATTATTGTTGCGTTGCAAGTCGCCACCCGCAAAAAGCTGATCGAGCGCCGGCGAGAGGAAGAAACGACGGAAAGCATTGAAGTTTTCGCCTTCAATTGTCTCACGGTTGGTACCAGCCAGCACATTCAGGGTATGGTTGCCAAAAGTCTTATCGTATGAAGCGACCGCTCCGAGTAGAATATTCAGCTGAGTGTTGTTGCCCAGGGAGAGCTGTGGATCAGCGGGACCACGGCGGCTGGGTACAAGATTTGGATTTCCGTCGGCATCCGTACCGCTTCCACGCTGATAGAGCGTCCAGGGAATGTTCCAGAAACGAGTATTGCGGTTCAGGTTGTCAATAGCGGCGGTACCGGTTACTTTCAGGCCTTCTACGCCAGGGATCTTGATCTCTAACGAACCATTGGTCTGTACGTAGTTGCGGATGTCTTTGTCGTAACCACTCAAATCTGTCGTGATTACCACGGGGTTTTCGCCGTTCTCGATGTCAGGACCCGGCAAGCCATTGGGCCAGTAGGCAGGCTCCTGGGGTTTGCCACGCATCAGCATCCGGAAAATGGTACCGGGCGACTTGGTGGGGTTGGCGCGGTCTTCCCGGCGCCCCAGGATGCCCATAGTTACCTTCACGTACTTGTTTACGTTAGCATCCAGGTTTACCCGTATGTCATACTGCTTGTAGCCCGTAGCCGAGTTGATGTAGTACCCATCCTGATTCTGATAGCCCAGTGAGGCCAGGTAGCGGAAGTTTTCCGTACCACCGTCCAACTGCACGTTGTGGCGTACCTGGGGTGAGTTTCTTTTCAGCGTAGCACCAAACCAGTCGGTGTTGGGATGTCCCCAGGGATCGCTTCCATCCTGGTACTTGGCAATTGCTTCGGGGGAGAATGGAGCCCGGCGTACCGTTCCGTTTGGACGGGTAAAGCTTCCTGTAGTCTTGTACGCCTGAGTAGCGGCAGCCCACTCCGCAACCGGAAGTCCATACAAATCCAGGTCGTTCAGCATGCTCGTATACTCGGCGGCACTGGCTACATCAGGAAGAACTGTTGGGTTAGAATACCCCTGGTTGAACGTATAAGAGAGTGAAGGCTTGCCTGTCTTACCCCTTTTGGTAGTAATCAGGATTACCCCGTTGGCAGCCCGCGCTCCGTAAATTGCCGCCGCGGCGTCTTTCAAAACGGAGATACTCTCGATATCAGCCGGGTTGATCCGGTCCAATCCACCCGCACGGTTGGGAATACCATCCACAACAATAAGGGCGCTGTTGTTACCCAGCGTATTGGCACCACGAATCCGGATAACCGCTCCGTCGTTACCTGGCTGTCCGCTACGGTTTACCACCGTCACACCCGGCAGGCGGCCCGCCAGGGAGTTGGCTAGGTTTACGGCTGGTGACTTTACCAGTTCGTCACCCTTTACCGATACCACCGAACCGGTCACGGTTTCTTTCTTTTGCGTACCATAACCTACCACGATCACTTCGCTGAGCGACTTGGTGTCGGTAGCCAGTTTGAGGTCCAGAGTAGTGCGGCCATTCAGGGCCACTTCCTGGGAAACAAAACCGATGGAGGATACAATCAGCGTTGCGTTGGCGCTGGGTACGCTCAATGTGAAGTTTCCTTCGGCGTCAGTTGTGGTACCCGTCGTCGTGTTTTTTACCAGCAGGTTGGCACCGGGAATCCCCATGCCTTGTTCATCGGCTACTTTGCCTTTGACAACCGTCTGCGCAAAAGCGCCGATGGTTCCCACTATAAGCAAAGTCAATACCAAAAGGCACTGCCTGGCAACAGGTAGGGCCCGAAGAGTAGTAATTTTCATAGATTAGGATTGAAGTTGATAGTATTTATTAAGATAAAATACAGATTCAGCTAGTTTAGGAATAGCACAAATGGGCTAAACAAACGTAGAACTGGTAGAAGTGATTGGGCTTCCCTGGGCTCATTCAGTAAGATCGGGGAGCATTTTGCATAAAAGGATTGAATATTTACATAGGCACAAGAGTTAAGATTGGCAGGTAATTTGTTGTATTTATAAAAGGGTGTTTTATGTTTTTATACCGTAAGCACCGCCTTGTATTTTAATCTATTTTATTAAAATAGGCTTCTTTTTATAATTATTATAAGAAAGACCATCCTAAAAGTCTTTTAGTGGTCAATAAAATTCTTGTACAACAAAAAGGTTTTTACTTTACTGAAAATAAAATACAATTTTAGTTATAAATAATCCCAATAACTATTCGGGATTTGATTAAAAGTGACTTTATTTTGACTTAGATTTGAAAATTATTGGTTTTTATGGGATAAAATTAAGGTATTATGCCCGTGTTTCAGCCATACGGCTGTCCTTACGAACGATGACCCTTTTATGAAGAGGGTGTGAGGGGAAGTTGACTTTTTCTCAGAAGGTATTCCTTTGTCTTCTCAGGAAGGGTGAAAAATTGGCTGACTTTATTGGTTGGCTTTGGCTGCTACCTCTTTTTCCCCTGCCTCACCGGCTTTCAGAAATTCGGCCACGGCAGCCTCGCTGAGGCCGGTCACCACGTGGAGGTCGGGGCGTACTTTGTGGAGTTGGGCTATGCCGGAATCTGTCACGGCTGATTTCCAGACGTACACATTTTTGAGCGATTTTAGTGCGGCCAGTTTTAGCAGCCCCGCGTCGGTTACTTTGGTACCTACCAGGTTGAGGTATTCCAGATA
>CATMVR010000276.1 GCA_950075905.1 uncultured Persicitalea sp.
GGCAAGGCCCGGTACCAAACCCGCTAAACCCGACGAAACGTTGGTCAGCGAGCGGCTGGCAATTTTATCGTCAATATTTACCGTAGCTACGGCGCCGGTTACGTTGGCTCTTTTCTGGGTACCGTACCCTACTACTACCACTTCTTCCAGGGATTTGGTGTCGGTTTTCAGCGACACGTTGAGCGTAGATGCAGTTCCTACCGCGATTTCCTGCGAAATATAGCCAATGGAGCTAAACACCAGCACTGCCTCCGGACCGCTCACGCTGAGGGAGAATTTCCCTTCCACGTCAGTATTGGTGCCATTTACGGTTCCTTTTTCCAGGATACTGACCCCCGGAATCCCCTCGCCGTCTTCGCCCTTCACCTGACCGGTTACCGTCACGACGGTGGTTTTGGCGGCTACGTTAAGCATTTTGGCTACGGCCTCCGACTGAAACGGCTGCGTCATACCTCCCTTGGGCTCGCGGCTCGCTACCTGAGCGGGCGTAAAAGGAATAGCACTCAACTGCTCAGAAACCGCTGCTTTGCGGGCCGGGTTTGGCATGACATAGATGGTTTCCTTCACCCGCCGAAAACTCAGGCCTGTTTCTTTCGAAATAGAACGGAGCACATTGCCAAGGCTGGTGTTCGAAAAATTGTTGTTTACCTTTTTGTTGTGCACCTGGTCTTTGGTGTACTGAAAATTAAGGCTGGTTTTTTCCACAATTTTCACAAAGGCATCTTCCAGGCTCATGTTCCGGAGATTCACCGAAATCATGATTTCCTCGATGCTTTTTTCCTGACCTTTTTGGTCGGCAGCGCTGAGCATTCCCACGGAAAAACACTGAAAAAGTATCCCGATAAGGGCGTACCTCGCCAGGGCACCGATTTGTGGTACTAGTTTGAATTGCATAGATTTAAGGGTAAATTATTGGTTTAATTTTACAAAGCCGTTCTGTTTGTACGAGCTGCCACTCTAAAAACAGGCTACGGTGAGGAGGAAAACCGGCAAATTTTTTGTCGGTTTTTTTCATTAGCTGCTGTTGGTTTTTGTCATCTTTTTTATCAAATCATTTACTTATAAACACCTTATTATCAACTATTTTGTAGCTAAACAGATCAGGATAGCGACATACATCCAGAATGTAGTCCACCGACTTGTTTTCGAACTTTCCGCTGAAACGCCAGGAGGAGTCCATCTGCACCTCCGGACTCAGCACCACTTCCACCCCGTACCAGCGTTCGAGCTGACCGACAAGCTGCGAGAATCCCGCTTTTTCAAAATAAAGGATGCCATTTTTCCACCCCAGCAAATCATTTTCTTCAAAAGACGTGACCGTAATTTCCTGATTCTTTTTTTGGAGGGTAGCCATCTGATTTTTCGTCAGGATGACGTCATTTTCTGACTGAGTCGCAGGGCTGCTTTCCCGACGGGCATCGACGGCCACCTTGCCTTCTACTACGGCTACTTTTACCTCCTTACTTTCGGGATAGGCTTTCACCGTAAATTTGGTACCAATCACTTCTACCCGTACCTCGTCGGTATAGATCAGGAAGGGAGCCTTCGGATTGGAAGCTACCTCAAAGTAGGCTTCGCCGCGAAGCTGCACCTCACGCTTATCGCTCTCAAAATGTTCAGGATAACGCAGCACTGAGCCGGCGTTGAGCACTATTACGGTACCATCGGTAAGCTTTACGGTGAGTTGCTGCCCGTTCATTGCTTTCTTTTCGGCTAGCTGTTGAGATGAATCGTCAGAAGTTACCGGAAGGTAGCGGCTGCCCCACCATACGCCCAGCAGCAGTACCACCGAAGCTGCCAGCAGCTTGGCCCAGAGGGCAAAAACAGGACGGGCGCTTGCCTCTTCCTCTGGCTCACGGGTAGTACTCAGCGTTTTTTGGCGGACACTCTCCCATTCCAGATCAAGGGTAGCTTCGGCCAACGGTTGGGCTTCAAAAGAGAGGGACAACAGAATTGCCCGGGCGGACTCCACAGTTTCGCGTTTTCCGGGGTTTTGTGCGAGCCATTCTTCCCAGACCGCCTGTTCCCAGGGAGCTGTTCCACGTACCCAAGCCACAAAGTCGTCGTCCAGCACAAAATCAGCCGCCGTATAGTCGTTGTATAGTTCTTTCTCCAATACCTTCAAAATTGATCTATACCTGTATAAAGCTATCTTATTCCCGGAGTGACCCTCGGGGAATTATTTATTTTCTAAAAAAAATGCAGAATAAATTTTCGGGAAGATTTTTCTGACAAAACCCACATGCTATCTTACTGATAGACAATGGCCTATAACATTTAAAACAAATTGAGAAAATCTTGAAATAATTGAAGGGTCAGTACCGCCGGAGGCGGGTTATCTCTTCGTTGAGGCCATCCAGGGCTTTGTAGATCAGTTTGTACACCGCCCGGGTAGTAATGTTCATTATGGCGGCAATTTCGGCAAACGATTGGTTGCCGTAGAATTTGAGGTACAGGGCTTCCTTTTGCCGTTCGGGTAGTTTCTCAATGCAGCTTTGCAACAGAGCCAGAGTATCCAGGTCCGACTGATCCAGGATCAGCTTGGCCTCGGCCGACAACTCAGTTTGAATGGCAAAATGTTCGGAGCCAATCTCCACCCTATTTCCCTGGTTTTTGATGCGTTTCAGGATTAGGCGGCGGAGCGAAGCCAGCAGGTAATTGCGGATCGAGGTAGTAGTCCCCAGGTACTCGCGGCGCTCCCAGATGGTTATGAACAGGATCTGAATGCACTCTTTGATCTCATCCTCATCTTTCAACAAGCGAAGGCCATAGATGTACAGAAAGCCGTAGTGCGCTTTAAAAATGGCTTCGAAAACGGAGGCATTCCCCGCTTTCAAAGATTCCCACTGTGTTGCGTCGACATGTGGCGTTTCACTCCCCAAATTCATTTGCTTTTGTAATTTAAACTCACTTACTGCCTCTGTCCTATTGGGTGAGTTCTGCCTGTACCGAAATGATTAATTATTTAACAACCTATTTTATCCAGGGAATTACGGTGCGTTCTACTCTGAAAATTCACCTTCTGACCGGCTACGTTTTCAGAAATTTGCCTTTGATTTTGGGGGGAGTAGGCATTGAGACAGCAAAAACTGCGACTTGCCTATGCTGCCTAGGACGTTTTTTTATGAGAGTATCCCTTACCCAAAACCAACTTCAATCGGGTATATTTCAAATTGGGACGATAAAAAAGGCAGGAGAACTCTCCGACATCTGGCAGACTTTTCAGGTATGGTTGACAAAAGTAACATTTTATACTGATAGAAATCATACGGGATGGATAGACTTACGGTTAACTTGCCTCCATGAACCGCATTTTATATCTACTCATACTGACATTGTTTACCGCGTCCCTCCTAACAGGTTGCCAGGCTTCGCCATTCCTGGCCCAAAAAATGGAGAAAACCCAGCCCGATACCCTTGCTCCCTACCGGCTAGTGGTTTTGCAAAGTTACATGGACTCCCTGGACATACCCGCACCGGCCTCCGTTGATTCTCTTTTTTCGACGCTGTATCGTCTGCGCTACGGCCGGCAGCCGCGCCACCTTTCCTACCTTGCACTCACCGGGCGTACCGACAGCACTCTGATTCATAATGAAATAGCAAATTTTCTGAACCCGGAAAATACAGATTTCCTGGCGGGGATCCGGGCTCTTGAACCCCGCGCTGCACCTTACCAGGCATTGAAGAAGCACTATTATCGGCTACGCCGCGAAGAAAAAACCGACAGCCTGACCGCAGTATACGAAGCCCTGAACACTTTCCGGTGGATGCAGCGATTCACGGATAGCACCTGCATTCTGATAAATATTGCTGCCGCCGAGCTTGTGGTGCTGGAAGAAGAAGGAAACGTAGCGCTGCGCATGCGGACCATCGTGGGAAGCCGCTCGCATCAGACGCCCGCCTTTGCCTCCCACATCACTGAAATCATCACATACCCCTACTGGAACGTACCCCGGAGTATCGCCATCAACGAGATATTGCCTAAAGTAAAACGGGATGCTGGCTACCTCTCCCGCAACAACATGCAGGTCATCGGTGCCAACGGCCGGGTGGTTGACCCCGCCCAGCTCAACTGGTCGTCTTTCAGCAGGGCTAACTTCCCGTACCGGTTCCGGCAGTCGACGGGCTGCGACAATGCCCTCGGCCTGGTGAAATTCAACCTGGACAACCCCTACTCTATTTATCTGCACGACACCAACGCCCGCAGCCTGTTCAGTCGCACCAACCGTTGGCTGAGCCACGGCTGCATCCGGCTGCAAAAACCCACCGAACTGGCCAACCTCCTCCTGAATGAGGCTGTTTTTGACGAGGAATATCTCAACCAATGCCGCCTGGGCGCCCGGCCGGGGTCTATCAGGTTACCCGGCCCGGTGCCGGTTTTTATACTGTACCTACCAGCCGATGTTGACCAAACGGGAGCACTGCGGTGGCACCGCAATGTATATGGGTGGCCGTAATATACGGCCGCTGTACTGCCTGTATAATCTTCTATAAATGGCCCTCCTAACTGCTTCCTTGATATTCTATACCCCAAATTTAAAAAAAGCGCCTTGTGGTTTTAATGATATTTTATCTCCATAATACAATATATTGACAATTTCTACTTAAAAATATACAATTTTATATTTTTATTTAAATATTTAGCGCTTTGTTCATTATTAAATAAATATTTAATACTTATATTTAGAAAATAATTTATTTTTCTAACCCTAAACAAACCACTTTATGAAACAACATTACCTCCTCCTTGGCAGGAGTGTGTGCCTTGGCATTCTCCTTGCTATTTGGATGTTGCCTGCTCAGGCTCAAAACCGCACCATTACCGGTAAAGTGTACGATGCCCAGGCAAACTCGCCGCTACCCGGGGCTACTGTCACTCTCAAAGGCTCTACAAATGTTGGAGCCACAACTACCGCTGACGGTACTTACTCTCTGAATGTACCTTCCTCCACCGGTACGCTTGTTTTCTCCTTTATAGGCTACGTAGGAAAAGAAGTGGAAATTGGAAACAAGTCTGTCATTGAAGTACAATTGACTCCCGACATCAGTAATCTGCAAGAAGTGATCGTGACAGGTTATGGATCCCAGTCGAAGCGGGATATTACCGGAGCGGTGACAACAGTCAACGCCCGGGATCTGCAGGCAGTGCCCGCCACTACCTTTGCCCAACAGCTGCAAGGGCGTGCCTCGGGTCTTAATATTGTCAACGACGCAACTCCTGGCGGTAATGCCACGGTACGCATACGGGGTTTTGGTACCATTGGTAACAACGACCCGCTGTTTATTATTGATGGGGTACCTACGGAGAATCAGGGCAACCTAAACCCCAATGATATTGAAACTATCCAAATTCTTAAAGACGCGTCTTCGGCTTCCATCTATGGTTCACGCGCTGCCAATGGCGTGGTGATTATCACTACCAAACAAGGTAAGGTTGGAAAACCGGTCATTTCTTTCAATGCCTACTATGGCACTCAAAAGGTAGCAAACGACGTACAGGCCCTAAATGCCCGTGAATTGGGTGAGTATCTTTATCTGGCAGACAAGTATGCTGGCAAAACCCCCTCACATGGGCAATATACTTTTGGACCAAATGGGGAAGTAACCCTGCCGGAATATGTATTTCCAAGCAATGGCAAAAATGGCACTCCAGAAGTAAACCCGGATCGTTACTCCCTGCAACCAGGCAATATTTACGCTATTACCAAAGCCGCCGATACCAACTGGTGGGAAGAGCTTACGCAAACGGCCCCTATTCAAAACTATCAATTATCGGCCAACGGAGGCACTGAAAACGGTCGATATGCTATTTCGCTGGGCTATTTCAGCCAGGATGGCGTTGTAAAATTTATTGGCTATGATCGTTATACTATACGCGCAAATACTGAGTTTGCCGGGTTGAACAAGAAGCTGCGCATTGGGGAAAACCTATCTGTATCTTTTGACAATCGAAAGGGGGGCTTTGGAAACAATGAAGAGCAAAATGCCGTCTCTGGGTCCTATAAGCATCATCCTCTACTCCCAATCTATGATATAGCAGGAAACTTTGCTGGTTCAAGAGGACTCAACCTTGGCAATAACTCCAACCCGTATGCAACACTTGCAAGGCAACAGGATAACCGCACCATGCGCCTGCGCATTTTTGGAAACGTGTACGGTGAATACGACATTATTCCTAATCTGACGGTAAAATCCAGCCTGGGTATTGACGGCGTCAGCCAGCGGGGACGCTACATTGGCCGGGCCAACCCCGAATATGTAGAGGGGAGTTTTAACAACGGCTCTACCTCCGCAGACGAGTACTCCTATCAGTGGGTTTGGTCCAATACACTTTCCTACTCGCGCCAGTTTAGTGACAAACATAAAGTAGATGCCTATGTAGGAACCGAAGCTATTCGGGAGTTTCAGGAAATATTTGGAGCTTCCCGTAGTGGTTATGCTTTTGAAATCCCTTCCATCATAAGCTATCTGGATTTGGGAGATCCAACACGGGTCGGTAATTACGGGCGTGTTAATCGTGATTACACGCTCTTTTCCCTGTTTGGTAAAGCCAACTATTCTTATGCGGATAAGTACCTTGTGCAGTTCATTTTGCGAAATGATGCTTCATCCCGTTTTTTGAGTGCTTCCCGCTCGGCTACCTTTCCGGCCGTCAGCCTTGGCTGGCGCCTGTCTGAAGAAGAGTTTCTACGGGGAGTTAGCTGGTTAAGTGACCTGAAACTCCGGTATGGATGGGGTAAAACCGGGAACCAGAAAATTGGAGATTACAACGCCTACACAACATACCGCGCCAATATAT
>CATMVR010000277.1 GCA_950075905.1 uncultured Persicitalea sp.
TACGGTACCGCCAAGAAGTCGGATCTGACCGGAGCGGTAAGCTTCGTAAAAGAGGCCGAATTGAAAGAACGTCCGGCGCCGTCGCTCAACCAGATGCTGGCCGGCCGCATGCCCGGCGTGCAGGTCAATACCAACTCGGGTCGCCCGGGTGGTCGTACCAACGTCCGTATCCGGGGATTCAGCTCTATCAACTCCTCCAACAACCCACTATATGTGGTAGATGGTGTGATGCTACCTCAGGGCAACCTCTCGCAATACAGCTCGGCCATTGACTATATCAACCCCAACGATATTGTTTCCGTAGAAGTACTTAAAGATGCCTCTTCTACAGCTATTTACGGAGCGCGGGGTGCCAACGGGGTAATTCTGGTAACAACCAAAAAAGGTAAGGCTGGTGAAAGCAACATTTCTTACAGCACTGACCTGAGCGTATCTACGATCGGCCCCAAGCGCCCGCAGGTGCTCAATGCCAAGGAATACCTGGCTGTAGAAGACTTGGCCTACGCCAATATTGCTAAGTATGATCCGGCGGGCTGGGCCTCGGGCAAGTACGCCAACCTTGACCCCGTCAAGCGCCGTCAGGCATACAGCGCCAACTTCCCCGGTGTGTTTGATGCCAACCTTAATCCTCTGTACGATACCGACTGGTTTGAGGAAGCGACACAAAACCGTCTTTCGCAAAACCATCAACTAGGATTCAGCGGTGGAAACCAGCGCACTACCTACGCACTATCGCTCAACTACCGCGATGAGCAGGGCCTAATCAAAACTACGTATCAAAAGCGATATGCCGCCCGGTTCAGTATCGACGATCAGGTAAAGAGCTGGTTGAAAATCGGCGCGACGCTTAGCTACAACAACCAGAACGAGCGACTATCCGATATCAATGATGCGGTATCCAGACAGATCGTAGAGGACTTCCCCTTCTTGCCCGTGCAGTATGCCAATGGTACCTACGCCAACAACCGCGACTATCCGCAGGCAGAAGGTACCATGAGCTCGGTACACCGCTTGATGGGCCGGCAGTATATCATGGCTACTCAGAATACCTTAGGAAGCCTCTTTGCCAACATTACACTGGCTCCTAGTCTGCAATTCCGCTCGGTACTGGGTGCCAACGTGATCACGCAGGAAATCAACCAGTCGCAGACGCGCACCCTGGCTATTTCTCAGTTTGGTACCGCCGAGAAAGTAAACAACAAGTCAACGTTCTGGTCGTGGGAAAACTACCTGACTTATGATAAGACTTTTAACGGCATCCATGCTATCAATGCCCTGGCGGGTATTTCGTGGCAGGAAACCCAAAACACTGGCCTTCGTGCCTTTGTACAAAACTTTGCTACCGACTACTTCGGATTTGACAACCTGGGAGCAGGTGCCACCAACCCAACGGTGGGTTCTGGAGCATCGCGCTTTGCGTTCAACTCGTACTTTGGCCGTATCAACTATGGCCTGAAAGACAAGTACCTTGTGACAGTGACCGGCCGGGCCGATGGATCTTCCAAGTTTGGAGACAACCACAAGTATTCATTCTTCCCCTCGGGCGCCCTGGCCTGGAAAGTTTCCGAAGAGGATTTCCTGAAAGGTAACCGCTACATCTCCAACCTGAAGCTGCGTACCAGCTACGGCGTAACGGGTAACTCGGAGATCCCCCCCTACTCATCGCTGTCGCTGCTGAGCTCCAACTATGCCACCGTATACGGCGACACCCGCGTGGGTGGAACGGGTATCAACCGCCTGGCCAACCCCGACCTGCGTTGGGAACGCACCGCCCAGACAGACGTAGGAGCCGAGATCAGCCTTTTCGGCGGCAAGGTTTCGTTTGAAGCCGATTATTACTACCGCAAAACCACCGACATGCTCCTTGATGCACCCGTACCCCGTACAAGTGGATACGCGGTAATCCGCAAGAACATTGGTTCGATGGAAAACAAAGGCTTTGAATTTGCCCTGAACACCGTCAACATAGAGCGGGCTGGATTTAGCTGGACCTCCAATATCAACTGGTCGCTCAACCGGAATAAGGTACTTTCACTGGCAACACCATCAGACATCTTCGGTGTGGGTGGACCTAACTTCACCAATCCAACCAGCATTATCCGTATTGGTGAGCCCGTTGGATCGTTCTGGGGCCTAATTCGCGATGGCGTATGGAGCGAAGCCGAGCGTGATCAGGCGGCCCAGTTCCGTAGCTACCGCAACAACCTGACCATGTTGCCAGGCGACGTCAAATACCGTGACCTCAACGGTGACAAGGCCATTACGGATGCCGACCGGACCATCATTGGCAACGGTAGCCCCAGAGGCTGGGGATCGGTAATGAATACCGTTCGCTTCGGTAACTTCGACCTGACGCTCGACCTGCAATTTGTGTACGGCAACGATGTACTCGACCTGACCCTGCACCCCAGCGAAGACCGTCAGGCCATTGCCAACAGCTACAAAAGTGTACTCGACGCCTGGACCCCAACTAACCAGGACTCGCAGATTGCCGAAATCCGCGAAACCCGCGCGGGCTACGTGACCAACGTAGACACTCGCTGGATATACGACGGTTCGTTTCTGCGGGGACGAAACCTGCTGCTGGGCTACAACTTGCCCGCCGACCTGACTTCTAAGCTAAAAATGAGTCGCGTGCGGTTGTATATTTCAGCACAGAACTTCTTCCTGCTGACCAAGTACCCGCACGGCGATCCCGAGGTGACGCCTACCAACGGCAACGAGTCCAGCAACGTGTTCTCGCAGGGTATTATCTGGCATGGTTACCCCAAACCAACCGTTTACATGGGTGGTATCCAGATTTCGCTGTAATTAATCCGGTTTAAGAACTCATTATATTCGAATCATGATGAAATTCCAAAAAATAAAGAAAACAGCTACCATGCTCATTTGTGGAGCCGTACTGCTGGGACCCACAGCCTGCCAGGACTTTCTGGCCGAGAAAGACCCGTCCAACCTTACTCCCGAAAGCTTCTATACCATTCCCGACCACGCTGAAGCAGCCATTGCGGCGGCCTACTCGGGCCTAAGGTTCTATGGAGACGGAGCCGGTATTTTTTCGTCGAACTGGCAGATGCTGGAAGCCGTCACGGGTACTTCCACCACCGAAACCGCCCAAAATTCGGACTTAAACAACCTGTACTCGCTTTCTTACGACGGCTATACCGGCCACATTGTCAACTACTGGAACGGACTCTACCGCCTGGTGGCAAACTCTAATCAGGTATTGGAAAAGGTACCCCCGATCACCCCGATGCCCGAAGCCCAAAAAAAGAAAATCCTGGGTGAGGCCAGCTTTCTGAGAGCCTGGGCCTATTTCAATATTGTACAGCTGTGGGGTGACGTGCCTCTGGTTACCAAACCTCAAACGGCTTCCTCAGAGGATTTTTTCCCTTCGCGGGCGCCAAAAGAACAGGTATACAATCTAATTGTAGAGGATCTCAAATCCGCGGAAGCCGCAGGACTGCCCTGGATGGATGCTTCGGGTCGTGTGAACCAGGCGGCCGTAAAAACGCTGCTCGCCAAAGTGTACCTGACCATGGCTGGATTTCCGCTTAGCAAGGGGGCTACGCACTACAATCTGGCCGCCGACAAGGCCAAGGAGGTAATCGACCACGCCAATGCCAACCCGGCTACCATCAACCTGTTTCCCAAGTATACGGATATCAACAATGAGACTCTTAAGAACCGTCTTGAGCACATCTTCATGATCCAGTATAATGCTTCAGTGGCTGGCAATCCTATGGGCAACTATTTCCCGAACTTTAAGCCGGTCACATTTTCAGGACCAGGTGGAACCGGCAGCTCAGTCCCTACACTTTCTTTCTACAATTCATATGAGGCAGGTGACCTCCGCACCAAGGATCAGGAAGGCTGGTTTTATACAACGTATTTTACCAATGGAAACGGTGCCCGTTTCGACCTGGGCGCTCCCTACGTGTTCAAGCATTTCAACCGCATTGCCAATGGCACCCAGGGAGTGGCAGGTACCCGCAATAACAACCTGAATGTGCCCCTGCTCCGCTACGCCGAGACGTTGCTCATTTACGCCGAAGCGCAGAACGAAGTAGGCGGCCCCTCGCAGGCAGCCTACGACGCCTACAAAAAAGTACGCGACCGCTCTACGCTCGCCACCCCTGCGCTGGGCACCTTCAATCAGGCGTCTTTCCGGGAAGCCATCTGGCGTGAGCGCTGGTATGAGTTTCCCTACGAGGGCATCACCTGGTTTGACATGGTGCGCCTGCGCAAGGTTTTCAATGAGAAAACCAAAGGTTTTGACAACTTTGTCGGTCATGTGAACCTGAACACCAATGTACCCCTGGCCGAAAAGCACCTGCTGTTTCCGCTGGGCGTGCAGGAAATGCTCAATAACCCGAACCTGAAACCTCAGAATCCGGGATACAACTAAGCCCGTACAAATTGGTTTTGAATGCAGCCCCCCTTCCATCCACGGAAGGGGGGCTTTTTCTAGGGAGAAATTTCCCGCCAGGCGGTAGTGCCTATGGCTACCTCTTTGCCTTCCAGATTGCTGACCAAATGCAGTAGTGTAGTACTGTCAAAGGGATAAACTTTGCTTTCAATACGATCTTCCCGGCTGCACTCTTTTTTGAAAACCAGGTCTATTTCGGTGCATCGGTGGGAATGCATAAACTGGGGAGGGAGTGGTTCCTGAATCCACTGAAAGTAAACGCTGTTGTTGACGTGGTCGTTGGTGTCAATCTCGTTGTGCCGGGCCGACACAGTCCGTACCCAGGGCTCGGTGGGTGGAACTGCCGGTATTTTCCCGACAGCCCGGGGCAAAAACTCCAACGCCCGGTAGGGATCAAAAATCTCCTGAAAGTAGGCCCCCGGACTCACCATACGTCGCTTTTCGGTATCAAAAACCAGCCAGGTTGAGGAAGCCGTCATCAATAGCTCCCCTGCCTGATCGTATACTCGAAAATCCCGAAACACAAAAACCCGCTCCAGACCGGAGGGGTTGGTTTCTACCCTGATTTCTTCTGTGAGCTGTGGCCAGCGAATGATGTTGATTTTCATCCTGTGCAGTACCCACGAGAGCCCTTGCTCTGCCAGCGCTGGCATTCCCACACCCAGCAGAATGGCGTGCCGGTCGGCGGTATCCTGCAGGTAGTTGGCCAATGACAACAGCGTAAGCCGGCCCCGGCTATCCGCTTCGTAGTTTCGAACACGATAAATTTCGGTATGTATCATGGGGCAAAAATACTTTACCCTGTGCAAAAAATATCATACATAGCCTTAGATGCCCCAAAAACCTCCGGTTATCCCTTAAATAGTATCCGTCGGTTTCTAATTAATACGTAGATACCCGATGCCGCGAGGCGTAGCAGCACTTTGTTGGGTGTGAATTCCGCCGCAATCCAACGCCCAAAATTTGAACACAAAGGTTCACCCTTACTGGCCATAATCATCGCCTCAGCAAAAAAACTCATAAAAGTAATGGCAAGGAAGAAGAATAGCGTCTGAATCAGAAGCATCGAAATTTTGCTGGTCATGTGGATGATTTACAGTTAGGTTAAGAATACTATTAACGGCCACCAAAACTACTGTTTTTTTTCTCAATCGACCAAACCAATCAAGAAGTAGCCTGAGTGATTTTTGTACAAATCAAGTAGAAAAAGAAGCATGATCGGTTTTTCTGATAATCTGGTAATCAATAACACCTGGTATAAACTGTAAACTTACTTACCTGACGATACCTATGAAACCTACGCGCAGAACGTTCCTGAGAAATGTAACGGCAGCCTCCGCCCTACTAGCCACCGAGAGCGTCGCCAAGCCTTTTTCCATCATAAAGGACCTGAAAAAAATCAGCCCTAACGACAAAATCCGGATCGCGACCATCGGCATGGGTATACAGGGCAACTACGACACCCGCGCCGCCCTGCGCAGCGCCAACGACGTGGAGCTCGTAGGGGTGGCCGACCTCTACGACGGCCGGCTGCAACGCGTCAAAGAAACTTTTGGAAAAGATATTTTCACCACCCGCGATTACCGCGAAATCCTGGCCCGGCCCGACATCGACGCCGTGCTGGTGGTAACCCCCGACCACTGGCACGACCATATCACGAAAGATGCCCTAAAAGCCGGTAAAAACGTGTACTGCGAAAAACCCATGGTGCACCACATCGACGAAGGACTGTCGGTGATCGACGCCTGGAAAAAATCGGGCAAAACCATGCAGGTGGGTAGTCAGCGCATCAGCAGCGCATCTTTTAAGGAAGCCAAGCGCCTGCTTGACGCCGGTGAAATCGGGAATATCAACTACGTGGAATCCAATAACGACCGCTTTGGGGCGATTGGCGCCTGGAACTACTCCATTCCGCCCGATGCCTCCCCCGAAACCTGCGACTGGGACCGTTTTCTGGGCGATGCCCCCAAGGTACCCTTCGACGCCAAGCGGTTTTTCCGCTGGCGCAACTACCGCGACTACGGCACCGGCGTAGCCGGCGACCTGTTTGTACACCTGATTACGGGGGTGCATTACGTAACGAGTAGCCTGGGGCCCGAGCGAATTTTCTCCTCCGGCGAGCTCAGCTACTGGAAAGACGGCCGCGACGTACCCGATGTGCTGGTGTCGATCCTGGAATACCCCAAGACCGACCGCCACGAGCAGTTTCAGATGGTGCTGCGGGTTAACTTTGCCAACGCGGGCTCCATCAAGAATAACACCCGCATCATCGGTACCGAAGGGCAGATTGAGTTTGACGGCTCAGCCCTGATTCTGACGA
>CATMVR010000278.1 GCA_950075905.1 uncultured Persicitalea sp.
GTTTGTTGTGATTCACAAAAATAACATGGAGGTATCTTTTTTGGGCCAGCCCCTAAAAATTCGGGATGACTCATGTTAGGGCTCTGCCTGCTTATTATGATCTGGCACTATTATCAAACCGCTTGTACTATATTTGGGCCGGGGTTCGTTAGCTCCTCTTAACTTTATCCCATTCATTATTCACTCATTTGTTTCAAACAAAATTTAAGTATGCTTAAAAGATCAATCCTTGGTTTCCTGGCTTTCCTGACGTTAGGCCTGGTTTTTCAAATTTCCAGCGCCAGCGCCCAGACGGTAGAGGAAATCATTAACAAGCACATTGCCGCCATGGGAGGCGATAAATATTCGGGCATCAAGAGCGTCAAGATGGAGTCATCGGCGCAGATAATGGGTATGGATCTACCCTCTACTACCACCGTGGTGCAGGGCCGCGGCATGCGCAGCGAAATGGTGGTGCAAGGCTCCGCCATTGTGCAGGCGCTGGATGGAAATACGGGCTGGATGATAAATCCGATGAGCGGGCAAACCACCGCCACACCCCTACCCGAAGACGCCGTCAAGATGTCGGCCGGGCAGCTGGATCTGACGGGCCTTTACAACTACAAAGCCAAAGGCCATACCGCCGAACTGGTGGGTGAAGACAAACTGGAAGGTGCCCCGGTATACGTAGTGAAACTCAACATGGCCAACGGCGCCACGGCTACCCACTACATCTCCAAGGATACCTACTATATACTGAAAAGCAATGTAAAGGTAGCCGTACAGGGTCAGGATGTAGAGGTGAAGACCAACTTCTCTAATTTTAAGCAGGTGGACGGGGTGACATTTCCTTTTACAACCGAGATCGAGTCTCCCGCCATGCCGGGGGTGATTACTATGATGGTCAAGAACATACAGGTAAACCCTTCGGTAGACGAAAGCATCTTTGCGATGCCTAAGAACTGAATAAGACATACTTACATGCAAAAGCCTCCCAACACCCGGGAGGCTTTTGCATATATAGCCATAGAAAATATTCCCCATAGTCCCGTTTACAGCCCGGACAGAGCGTTTTGGTACAGTTCTTTCAGTCCATATACCAACAACTGATGTATAACTAAACCCAAACAGACTATGGCCCGAAAAAGAGGAGAACCCGCAATACCATCTACCGGCGGCAAAGAACTACTTGATCCCCCGGTATACCCGTCTTTTCCAAGCAATACCCCAAAAACCACGAGCCCATCCAAGAATCCCGATGGCATCCCGGAAAAGAAACCGGATCGTGAACAGAATGAAGATCAAGATTAACTACTTATTTATAAATGAATTGAGTCCGGCTAAATCAAAAAGCCGGATTTTTTTTGCGAACGATGAAACATTTTTCGCCATATATATGTATATACATTAAATGTCATTACATATATAAACCTGCATAATTTATCAAAACATGGAAACTGCAACTAAGACTACCTGGAACATCGATCCAACCCACTCCGAAATTCAATTCAAAGTAAAGCACCTGGTCATTTCCACTGTGACAGGACATTTCCGCCAGTTTGAAGGAACCGTTGAAACCGAGGGTGATGAGTTCGAAACGGCAACGGTTCGGTTCTCGGCCGACACTGCCAGCGTCGATACCAACCAACCCCAGCGCGACGAGCACCTGCGCTCCGCTGATTTTTTCGAATCAGAGAAATATCCCAAAATGTCTTTTGAATCTACCGGCGTAGAGAAAACCGGCGAGGGTACTTATAAGATTACGGGTAACCTGACTATCAAAGGAACTACCAAGCCCATAGAACTTAAAGCAGAATATGGCGGTAGCATGACCGACTTCTACGGTAATTACAAGTCAGGATTTGAGATTACGGGCAAAGTAAACCGCAAGGAGTACGGCCTGAACTGGAGCGCCGTCACCGAAGCCGGTGGTATCGTGGTAGGCGACGAAGTAAAACTGGCGTTGAATGTACAAATCGCCCGGCCGGCGTGATTCACTTTTGAATGAGAGATGGAGAGAATGAGTGAATAAGTGGAAAGTAAAAAGTGGAGGAGTAAGTTTTGCTTGCTGTCCTATCTACTTTGAACTCATGAACTCTGAACTCAAAAAATTCTCTCAATCCCTCATTCTCTCAATCACAATTAAAGTCTAAGCATGCCGTATTTGGCAATGCAGTAGAGTGCCCGGAAGCCGTCTTTCCAATTGATTTTTTTTCCTTCTTCATACGTTCGCCCGTAGTAGGATACGCCGATCTCATAGATTCGGATACCCCTGATACGGGCGATTTTTGCTGTTACTTCGGGTTCAAAACCAAATCGATTTTCTTTCAGATCAAGACTTTTCAGGATGTCGGAATCGAACATCTTGTAGCAGGTTTCCATATCTGTCAGGTTCAGATTGGTGCACATGTTGGAAACAAACGTTAGAAACTTGTTGCCGATGGTATGCCAGAAAAACAGAATGCGGTGGGGCTTGCCTCCGATAAACCTTGACCCGTACACCACGTCGGCAAAGCCATCCAGCATAGGTTTGAGCAGCAGGTTGAATTCATTGGGGTCGTATTCCAGATCCGCATCCTGCACAATGGTGGCATCGCCCGTAGCCTGATGAAAGCCCGTGCGCAGGGCTGCTCCTTTGCCTCTATTGCGATCATGCTTGAAATACTTTATGTCAAGCACCTGTCCGTACTGCTGCTTGTACGCCAAAATTTTTTCTTCTGTGTCATCGCGGGAGAAATCATTGACTATGATGATTTCTTTATCGATCGACTGAATCAACTGCACGTCTTTTATCTTATCGAGAACGGTCGTTATGGTCTTGCCCTCGTTATAGACCGGGATCACAATTGACAATTTCTTGATCGACTTCATATAGGCAGGCACTGAATTTCTGGGAAAAATATACGGATACTGGATAAATTTGATGAAACAGGCAGGGTCTCCTTCGAAAAGTCTTACTCACAATAGATGAATACCCTCAGTAAGGTAGTACACAAGGTACAGTACAGAAATCAAAAGCATAGAAACTGAACCTACCACAAAAAGCGCCCGGGATGCTTTGCGCACGGTGACTAACCCCACATAAAACAGCCAGATAATTGGGAATATGGATTGCATGAAAAGTCTGGATTGAAAACACGCCCAAACGTTGTATTTGAGACCAGCAATGATCACGAGCAGGATACTAAGTACCAGAATTGCCATCCAGGCGGCTTCTTCCAGCCGCTTGGTAAACACCGGAGAACTTAGCTTCCAGAACCGGAACAAAAAACGCAGCGAAGAGAAGGTCTTCCGGATGCCCCCCACAATGAGAAGCAGCGTAGGCACCAGCCCCACAATGTACAAAGCACTGCCGACGTATTTGAACGAGGTATAGGTACCGAGCTCGAATCCGTTGAAGGGCTCCATAAATTTGTACCAGAAGGTAGCGTAGAACAAAATGGGGTAAATATGCAGCAAAAATGGGTCCCCTCCGTGGAAAGTGGGGTTTTTGACCAGACTCACCAGGTCAAAGTAGTAGATGCTTTTGTATTTTATATACACATCAGCTGGCATGTACTGGAAAAAGTCCAGGTTGTGCACAATGAAACGGCCTTCGGCCAGGTAGTTCTCGATGTACTTGTAAGACCCCAGGGCCAGAAAAATGAAGCAGAACACCGCCAGTCGGAATACAATGAGCAGCGCCGTTTTGTCCTTCTTCCAGAGTGATAGCACCAGCACGGCGGCCAAAGGTGGCGCAAAGGCCAGGAAAGTACCTTTGGTGAGCAGTGCCACTCCCAGCGCGATAGATAGAAGGAGTTCGTTTGACTGCGTAGGCTTATGTATATAGCGGTGCAAAAGCAGGAAGAGCAAGCTTCCCATAAAGAAAGCCAACGTATCGTTGGATACGTACAGGGAAAAGGTAACAAATGAATGCAGAAAGACCGCCAGTAAGAAACTGATATTCCGGGCGGCAATATCTTTGGTCAGCTTCTGACACAGCAGATATAGTACGTAAAGATTGGCAACGGATAGAATCAGCGAGAGCAACTGCGTTACTTTCAGGCTTTCCAGCGAATCAAACAGGTAGAACGGCGCCGCAAGCAAGTAGTATAGCGGGGGATGCATGGCACAAAACACCTCCCGCGAAAGCGGTAGTCTACCTTTTTCTACCAGAAAGTTGATCACTTCTCCGTGAGCATCCACACCGAAGGGAGGCAAAGTGACGTAAAGAAAGACTCTGAGCGCGATGCCCGCGAAAAGTAATATCTTTAAAGCTCTTTCCTCTGCGAAAAATTTGATCAATACTTTGTAGCTTTATATCAGACTTTAATTTCCAGAAGTCCAAAATTATAGAATAAAATTCAATAATTCGCTCTTTGCTCCTTCGGCCCCCTCTCTAACTTTTTAGCCAATACCCTGAAAAATAGTCAGTCTATCCATGTATCCGATTTTTATTTTAAGCGTGGTAGGGATCAATTTTCTTAGTAATATTGGCAAAAAAAAGACGATCCCTTGATTATAGAAACGCGCGCCTACGCCCGGGCCGGGCTACTGGGCAACCCCTCAGACGGCTTTTTCGGCAAAACCATCTCTATTTCGGTGCGTAATTTCGGCACCTCCATCTCGCTCTACGAATCGCCCGACCTGCACATCGAGCCACAGCCGCAGGACAGCAGTACATTTAAAAGCATGTACCATCTGCGCGACTCGGTGAGCATGCTGGGCTACAATGGGGGTATACCGCTCATCAAAGCGGGGATCAAGAAATTTGCCGACTACTGCGAGAAAAACCAGATAAGACTCCCCAACCGTAATTTTACGGTGCGGTACCGGTCGTCTATTCCCCGGCAGGTAGGCATGTCGGGGTCGAGCGCTATTGTGGTAGCTTTGTTCAGGGCACTGATGCAGTTTTACAAGGTAGAGATACCGCTCGAAATCCTTCCCCAGCTCGTCATGACTTCCGAAACTGAGGAACTCGGCATTGCGGCCGGGCTGCAGGACCGCGTTATTCAGTGCTACGAGGGATGCGTATACATGGACTTTGACGAAAATTTGATAAAAAGTCAGGGACACGGCCTTTACGAACGCCTTGCTCCGGAATTACTTCCCAATCTCTACGTAGCCTACAATACGCAACTGAGTAAGGTCTCTGGCAAGGTACATAGCGATGTGCGCGCCCGCTTTGACCGCGGTGAGGCCGAGGTGATCGACGTGCTGGGGCAAATTGCCAGCCGGGCCGAGGAAGGACGGAAGGCGCTGCTTGAAGGACGCCCCGAGGACCTGCACGAGCTAATGAATCAGAATTTTGACCTGCGCTGCCAGATTTACAATGTATCTGACTCCAACAAGCAGCTCATCAACGCCGCCCGTGCCTGCGGCGCTTCGGCCAAATTTGCCGGCTCGGGGGGTACCATCATTGGTACCTACCGCGACGACGATATGCTCAACCGGCTCTTTGTGGAGCTAAAAAAATACAACGCCCGGGTGGTAAAGCCTTTTGTGGTATGAAGACGGTCGGCCGTCGGCTTTCGGCGGTCGGCGTCTTGTGCTATTTTTTGCCTCAACCCAGATAAATCATTAACTCAATTAAAAGCCGACAGCCGACCGCTGAAAGCTAAAAGCAAACCAAACTATGATCCGTAAAGCTGTTATACCCGCCGCGGGCCTGGGTACCCGTTTCTTGCCCGCCACCAAGTCCATGCCCAAAGAAATGCTGCCTATCATTGACATCCCTACCATTCAGTACGTGGTACAGGAGGCCGTAGATTCGGGCATTGAGGATATTCTCATTATCTCAGGCAAGGGCAAGCGGGCCATCGAAGATCATTTTGACCGTAATTTTGAGCTGGAAGCCCGGCTGGAAGAAAAGGAAGATCAGGCCTGGCATACCGAAATGCGCCGCCTGGCCGACATGGCCAATATCCATTTTGTGCGGCAGAAAGAGGCCAACGGCCTGGGCGATGCCATCTACTACGCCCGCCACCACGTGGGCGACGAGCCCTTTGCGGTGCTACTCGGCGATACCATCATGGACTCGGTGATACCGGTGACGCAGCAGCTCATGGACACCTACGAGCAGTATGGCGGCTCGGTGATTGCCGTAGAGGAAGTACCCAACGACAAGGTAAATCGCTACGGTATTGTGGGCGGCACTTCGTTGAGCGATACCATCATGGAGCTGAGCACCCTCATTGAAAAACCCGCTCTGGGCACTGCGCCTTCCAACCTGGCTATCGCCGGACGCTACATCCTTACCCCCGATATTTTTCAGTGTATCGAGCAGACGCCCAAGGGCAAGGGCGGCGAGATTCAGCTCACCGACTCCATGCTGCTGCTGCTCCGGCGCGAGAATATCTACGCGCACCGTATTGAAGGTCAGCGCCACGACATCGGCAACAAGCTGGACTTCCTGAAAACCACCGTAGAGTTTGCCCTCAAACGCAAGGAATTTGCGGAGCCCTTCCGCAAGTTTCTGGAAGAGATTCTGGCGAAGTAAGCGAGTAATCTGACCATTAACTCTTTTGGGGCTGCGCCGGCGCAGCCCCTTTTTTAATTCATCAGGTGGCGGTAGCCTTGTTGGCCAAAAAATAGCTATTTACTCCCATCTCAAAGACTTTTTCAACAAAAGCCGATTGCCGGTTGCCATAGAACTACCGCAGCCACTCCGCCACCAGAAACCCCAGGTAGGTCCCCACGCCATTGCCCAGCGTACCCACCAAAATAGCCGGCAGTTGCAGGTCCGGCCGCCCCAGGCTG
>CATMVR010000279.1 GCA_950075905.1 uncultured Persicitalea sp.
GCCCCAGTTTTTCGGCGTATTCCTGATTGGTACCCGCCAGCGAGCTACCGCTCAGGGCCACCGCTTTGTGGAAGAGGCCTTTTGCGGCGGGCATATTCATGAGGGTAGTTACTTTGGCCCCGCCACCCGACTGCCCAATGATGGTCACGTTGCCGGGGTCGCCGCCAAAGTTGGTGATATTGTCCCGAACCCATTCCAGGGCCGCCACCATATCCAGGTTGCCCACGTTGCCGGAAGCCGGGTGGCCACCCGCGGCTTTCAGGTGGGTATAGCCCAGCGGCCCGAGCCGGTGGTTGAGCGAGCAAAATACCACGTTGCCCAGGCGGGCCAGGTTTTCACCGTGGTAGCCATCCTGCTCAATGCCGTTGCCGTTGGTAAACCCGCCGCCGTGTAGCCACACGATCACCGGGCGCTTCTGAGTATCGAGCGCGGGCGTCCAGACGTTGATTTTCAGGCAGTCTTCCGATACATCGTCGTAGTTCCAGTGATCCACGAAGGAGGCGTACGGGTTGGCGTAGCGCTTCTCCATGATCTGGGGCGCGGAGTTGCCCCACCATACGGCCGGGCGAACGTCGGTCCAGGAGGTAGGCTTCTGAGGGGGCATAAACCGGTTTTTGCCTGAGGTGTCGGCACCGTAGGGTACCCCCAGAAACTGGTGGATGCCCCGCAGGATAAATCCCCGGACTTTACCGTATTGGGTGTTGGCAATGGCAATGGAATCTCCTACAAAAAGGACTTGTTCGTCCGATCCGGGTTTTGTGGTTTTGGACTCCGCGGCAACGGCGGACTGGGATAGGCCCAAACCGGCAGCTCCTGCGCCGAGGGAATGCAAAAAATTACGTCTTGATGGCTTCATGCGATGGTTTTTCGGGGTTTTAAGTTAATGCTGCCTGAATGAGAAATCAAGTGCTGGAAATAGGTCTATGACAATTTCTCCGTAAAAAAGTCAGTAGTCCGTTTCCAGGCGAGTTCGGCCGCGGCTTTGTCGAAGCGGGGCGTAGTGTCGTTGTGAAAACCGTGGTTGGCCCCGGCGTACATGTGGGCCGTATACTCTTTGTTATGCTTTTTCAAAGCGGCTTCGTAGGCCGGCCACCCTTCGTTGACGCGGGTGTCGAGCTCGGCGTAGTGAAGCAGGAGCGGGGCCTTAATTTTGGGGACATCATCGAGAGCAGGCTGTCCGCCGTAGAAGGGTACAGACGCCGCCAGGCCCGGCAGGCGCACGGCCATGAGGTTGGAAATGGCCCCGCCAAAACAGAACCCCACCACCCCTACTTTGCCATTGCAGTCTTTGCTGCTTTTCAGGTAATCATAGGCGGCAATAAAATCTTCCAGCATTTCGTCGCGGTTGCGTTTGCTTTGCATGGTGCGGCCTTCGTCGTCGTTGCCGGGGTAGCCGCCCAGGGGCGTCAGGGCGTCGGGAGCAATGGAAATAAAACCCGCCAAGGCCGCCCGGCGGCCCACGTCTTCAATGTAGGGGTTGAGTCCCCGGTTTTCGTGTACCACCACCACGCCTCCGAGGGGTTTGGTAGCACCCGCGGGCCGCGATAGTAAAGCCTTGATGGTACCACCGCCTTTGGGCGACTGGTAGGTGATGTACTCCGATTTTAGGCGGGGATCATCTGGCTGTACCTGAATCTTACTTTTGTAGTCGGGCGAGAGGAAACTCATTAACGAGGCTACCGTGATGCCGCCCACGGCGTAGGCAGATAGCTTTTGGGCAAACTCCCGCCGGTCGAGGCGGTTGTGGGCGTAGTCGTCGTACAGGTCAAATACTTCCTGCTTGATGTCTTCTTTTTTAATTTCGTGCATGGTATTCAGAGGTTAGTAGTCTGTTTTTGAGTTGGTAGGGTATTCACGCGTGAAAGGGGCAGAAGAACTGCCCCTGACTTTTAAAAACGAAAAGAAGATAGTATTTACTTATGCCGTTGGAGGATAGGGACTATCAATCGACGGAACGGCACATTTTTTCGACCGATGGCGGGTTAATGGCCGGTGAAGGGTGAACTCTACTCACTTACACGCCCCACGGGCCGGCGATTTTTACCTTGCTTGCCGGTCAGGTCGTCGCCTAGATCTTCGCGGGCCTCGTCGGCGATTTTCATGAGCTGGGCAGTGATTTCGGGAAAGTCAAACATCACGTTATAGCGCTCGCCGGGATCGCGCCGCAGGTCGTAGAGACCGCCCTGATGGTTGAAGTTTTCGTTGCCCCCGCCGGGCAGACCATCCTTGCCGGGTTTGAAGCCTTCGTTGGTGCGGCCGGGATGGGCAAAGACCAGCTTCCAGTCGCCATGGCGCACGGCTTCCAGATTGTTTCTTCTATAATAAAAGAGGAAAGTATCCCGCGGTTTCACGGACAAATCCCCTTTCAGGTTGGCCAGCAGGCTGACGCCGTCAATCTTTTTCTTGGGTAAAGCGGCTCCGGTAGCGGCTACGATGGTGGGCAGAATGTCTATACCGGCGGCCATGTTGTTGGATACCATACCGGCCGGAATCGTGCCGGTCCATTCCATGATACAGGGTACCCGGTGCCCGCCTTCGAAGGTTGTACCCTTGCCTTCCCGAAAGCCGCCCGCACTGCCGGCATGGTTGCCGTAGGAAAGCCAGGGGCCGTTGTCGGAGGTGACGATCAGCAGGGTGTTTTTGTCCAGCCCCAACTCTTTGAGGGTCTTGCGAATCTGGCCGATACTCCAATCCAATTCCATAATCACATCGCCGTACAGGCCCTGCTGCGATTTGCCCTTAAATTTATCCGACACAAATAGGGGTACGTGCGGCATGGGGTGGGCGAGGTAGGCGAAGAAAGGCTTGTCTTTGTTCTTTTTGATGAAGTTGAGGGTCCTCTCGGTGAAGTTGGTGGTAAACTGACTCTGATCCGGATTGGTAGCTACCACGGCATCACCTTCGATCAGCGGCAGGGGAGGGTAGTAGTTCTTGTTGACCGGGTGGTTGGGCCACATGTCGTTGGAGTAGGGGATGCCGAAGTACTCATCGAAGCCATGGTTGACGGGCAGGAACTGCTTCTGAAAACCCAAATGCCACTTGCCGAAAGCCGCCGTAGCGTAGCCTTTGGCTTTGAGGAGTTCGGCGATGGTTTCCTCGTCGGCACTGATGCCCGTTTTGGCGGAGTGGTCGGTGGCACCGGCAAACCCAATGCGGTTGGGGTAGCAGCCCGTAAGCAGCCCCGCCCGTGAGGCCGTACACACGGCCTGCGGCGTGTAGTAGTTAGAAAAAAACATACCCTTGGCCGCCATATCGTCAAAGTTGGGGGTCTGGTAGCCCACTGCGCCCGTGCGGCTCAGATCTCCGAAGCCCATGTCGTCGATGTAGACCAGTACTACGTTAGGTTGGCCGGGGGGGCGGGTTTCTTTGGCGAAGCGGAAAGCTACGGTGATGCAGGTGATGGCAATCAGGAAGAGTACTTTTTTGTGCATGGTTTTTGAATTAATTGTTTAAAAATTAACCACAGAGTTAAAGAAGTTGAAGCACAGAGTTGCACAGTGGATTAAACTCCTTTAACTCTGTGCTTTAAACTCTGTATAACTCTGTGGTTAAAAGGTTTTACCAACTTTGCTTCACGATTTCCTCAATCGTCGGATTACTTTCTACTCCATCTCCACTTTCAGCTTTGAGGGTACGAAGTCGGTCTTTTAGATCCCGTATGATTCCCTGATACTCCGGATCGTTGATCGCGTTATGGTTTTCACGGGGGTCTTTTTTCAAATCGTAAAACTCCCAACCCGGCGGGTACTTCATGGCATCCCGTTCGGTTTTAGTACGTGACTGACCGTAAAACAAAGCCAGTTTATACCGTTCGGTGCGGATGCCGAAGTGCGCCGGGCGGTTAGACTCGTTGGCCCAGTAGCGGTAGTACATATCTTTTCGCCAGTCTTTGGGCGTTTTGCCTTCCAGATTTTTCCGAAAACTCCGGCCTTGCATATGCGAAGGCTGCTTTACACCCGCATAGTCCAGGAAGAGCGATGGGAAATCAATATTCAGAATGATGTCGTCAATCCGCTTTCCTTTTTTTAGCTCCTTGGAATACGAAATCACAAAAGGCATTCGCAGTGACTGCTCGTAGATAAACCGCTTGTCAAAAAAGCCGTGTTCACCCATAAAATACCCCTGATCGGCCGTATAGATGATAATCGTATTGTCCAGTTCACCGCTTTGCCGCAGGTGCTCTATGAGCTTTCCGATATTATCGTCGATGGCAGCCCCGGCGCGGAGGAAATCTTTGACAAACTTCTGGTAGGTCTTTTTGCGGGCCGCCAGTGAGTCCAGGCCTTCGAGAGAAAACGAGGTTCCCGGATAAACCTTGCCGGTACCATTTTCGTAGCGCTTACCGAGTAATTCGAGCGGCCAGCCGTCGTGGGTACGGCCGTTGGTACCCCATTCGGCAAAATCTACGGGGTAGGGTAGCTCCACATCTTCCAGAAACGTCTTGAAGCGTTCCGGGTAGTCATAAGGCTCATGAGTGGCCTTGAAGTGCGTAGATAGGTAAAAGGGCTTGGTTTTATCCCGATTTTTTAGCCATTCGATGGATTTATCGGTAATGACATCCGTGGAGAAGCCTTTGTATTCTTTGCCTCCGGCGTTGCCATCCTGCCAGTTATCCTTCGTTTTCAGGATAGGGTTCCAGTACCTACCCTGGCCGGGCAATACCATGTAGTGGTCAAAGCCGGTGGGTTCTTTTTTTAGGTGCCATTTCCCGACAATGGCCGTCTGATAGCCAGCCTGTTGGAGTAGTTTGGCAAAATTCGCGCTGTCCGGCTCGTAGGCATCGTCCAGGTCGTACACGCCGTTGCGGTGGCTGTACTGTCCGCTCAGAATCGCCGCCCGGCTGGGTACGCAGATGGAGTTGGTACAAAAGGCATTTTCCAGCACCACGCCATGGTTGGCGAGCCAGCGGATATTGTCGTTTTTGACGTAGTCCTGCAAAACTCCCCCGTAAATACCCCAGGCCTGCGCCGTATGGTCATCGGAGAGGATGAAGAGGATGTTGGGTTGTTTTGCTTTTTGCGAATGGGCCAGGAAAGGGAAGGCCAGTAAGAAGATAAAAAGGTATTTCATTCAACAGGTTTAATTAAACTCTTTGCGCTCTTGCGCCTTAGCGGTTCAAAAGAAAACCAGCTACTTCATCAATTAGCGAAAAGGGGAGTCAACGCTCCCCTCCACTTATTTTCGATCTGCAACGCAGCGGAAGCCCAGGTTGTCGCTGCCGCTCGTCACCTCGCCCTTGCCCCGGCTACCGGCTTTGTAGCGGATGCAGTACTCATCGCTGCACAGAAACGAGCCGCCGCGCTGTACGCGCTTCACTACGCCGGGCTCGTCGGGATCGTAGCTATCCGATGGGCCGGTAGGGTTTTTGGCTGTCGTGTTCATGTAGGTATCGGGTCGGTAAAGGTCCTGGCACCACTCCCATACGTTGCCGTCCATATCGTAAAGGCCGTAGGGGTTGGCCGGATATGACTTTACCGGTGCCGCGCCCGCGTAGCCATCCTGTTTTAGATTGTTGTTCGGGAAACTGCCCTGGTAAATGTTGGCTACCCATTTGTTGTTGGGTTTCAATTCATCGCCCCAGTAGTAGGTAGTATTTTCTTTTCCACCCCGCGCGGCGTACTCCCATTCGGCCTCGGTGGGCAAACGCTTACCGGCCCACTTGGCGTAAGCGGCGGCATCCTCGTACGAGACATGCACCACGGGATGGTTCTCGCGCCCCTTGATGGAGCTACCGGGCCCTTCGGGCTGCTTCCAGCTGGCGCCTTTTTCGTACCGCCACCATTGCAGGGGGTTTTCCAGAGATACCTTCGTGAGGGTAGGCGTAAACACGGCTGAGCCGGGTACCAGCATCGCGGGGTCTACCCCCGGATAATCGGCCGGATTCAACGGCCGCTCGGCCACGGTTTTGTAGCCGGTGGCCTTCACAAACTCGGCAAACTGCGCGTTGGTGACTTCGTGCGCATCCATGTAGAAACCGTCCACGGCCACCTGATGCACAGGCCGGGAATCAGGAAACTCATCGGCCCCCATCAGGTAGGTACCTCCGGGTACGTATACCATGCCAGTCGTGTCGGCGGTGCCTGAGGTACGCGTCAGTCCGTTGCCAGCCGTGCTAACTTCGGTATTCTCACTTGTGCCTGCTGTGTCAGACTGCTGCCGCTGGCACTGGAAATGTAAACCTGCAAGGGCGACCAGCGCCAAGAGGCTTTTACTAGGAAACTTCATTTATTTATTTATTAACTATTTTTTTGGAAAAATGCTCGTTTGCGTTTGAAACCGGGATACACAGTCGCGAACGTATTGAAGCGCGCGTTACAAACGCGCGTCTCGGGGGTTCGCGACACAGTCGCAAACCAGCGTACTACATTCGGGCCGACGCCAAAATCTTTAAAGCTTCCTCATCCTTGTAGGTTTCCATCAGTTTTTTGAGTGAAGCTTTCAGCTCCTGGGTTAGCTTTTCTGTGCCTTTCTGGCCGTAGATGTTTGCCATCTCGTCCGGATCTTTTTGCAGGTCGAACAACTCCCAACGATCCACGCCGCCGTAAAAGTACGCCAATTTATACCGATCGGTGCGCACCCCAAAATGCGGATACACGTGGTGCGGCTGCGGGAACTCGTAATAGTGGTAGTACGCTTCTTTGCGCCAGGGTACCTTAGCCGCCTGTGGCGCCTTCAGCAGCGGCATGACGGATACCCCCTGCATGACAGAAGGCACT
>CATMVR010000280.1 GCA_950075905.1 uncultured Persicitalea sp.
CATGCCACTGACAACACCGGTGTTAGTCACCGTAGTTGAAGCCGGATTCCCCGCCTGTGCTGCCCACGTTCCCCCCGAGGGAGAGAAGCCGGTAAGTGTTATTGTAGACTGGGGCTCGCAGACTGCCTGATCGGCACCTGCGTTGGGCTTGGCCGTGCGCACTACCTGGACCGTGTCGGCACAGCCGTTCAATGTGTAGATAAACTTATAGGTGCCGTTGGCACTCATGCCTGACACTGTGCCATTGGCTGTCACAGTAGCGTTGGCAGGGTTGCCCGACTGCGCTGCCCAGGTTCCACCAGAAGGAGAGAAACCCTTCAGACTGGCCGTGGTGACCGGAGCGCAAATCGCCTGATCGGCACCTGCGTTGGGTTTTGGATTTCGCACTACTTGGACCGTGTCGGCACAGCCGTTCAATGTGTAGATGAATTTGTAGGTGCCGTTGGCACTCAAGCCTGACACTGCCCCTGCGTTTGTTATGGTAGCTGCGGCCGGGTTACAAGTTTGTGGGGCCCAAGTGCCACCCGCCGGTGAGAAGCCAGTTAATGAAGTAGTTGTAGTTGGAGTACATACTATTTGGTCAACCCCAGCATTGGGCTTGATACAAGATGGACATACTATTTCCAGTGGGATGGACCTGTCATCTACTGCTGAGGTCTGTGACTCCCCGTCATTAAACACTTGGACATGTACGTTTAGGTTACTATAACTTCCCGGCGCGACGATAAAAGAACCTTCCCAACCTATAGTAGTACCTGAGCTGGTAATCCAAGCAAAATCAGGAGGAGTACCGTTATTACCCGAGTTGCCATCCAACTGTTTATCGCTGTTGCCAAATTTTACAAAAGCATCATCTGCTTGCGTTAATACAGGAACGCCAGGTTGGGCTAATACCAAAACATACATCGTAGAGGTGGCACAATTGTAGCGTAGATACAATTTAGACTCAATCTCTTTGTCTGACTTTCCTGCCCGATACATATTGGCAAAAAAATCAGTAGTAAGATTCCATTCGCTCGAATTTCCATCTACTACCGCAGTTCCCAAGGCGGCTTTCGGAGGGGCTGTTGCAAATAGTGAATTGGCTAGGCCAACAAAGAAGAAAAAAAACAATAACCCAAATCTCTTGGTAAAGAGAGTAAAAGGGGCCAAGGACTGGAGATAATAATGTTCCATAGTAGCAATTTTTGAATAGTGCATGTGGTCAACTGTAAATCCTGATAAGTGTGTGTATAGTGTTCGGTTGGGGGTGGCGATCTCCAATGCCAGGAATAGGCTAAGGAATCTGGATTGTTGGCATCCGTGGAGCTGCCTTATAATCTCCTTTTCTCTATTTTAAAGCGTTTAACTTGATGTTAAATAGAATGAAATTTGGTCAGAAGAAAAATGAGTATGCTATGAATAAAAGCCTCTACGCCATTGAGTAGTGAAAACTAATAGAGAGCAAAACAGAAATTTGGATTTCAGTATGAGAAGGCCAATAACCTCTTGTAATACATTTTCATTGCTGTAGTCATGTCGCATATAAAATAGAGTGTGTATAGTTAGTATATTTACCAATTAGTATTTTAAACAAAAGGTGTAAATAACTGGGCATATATTTACCAAAGTATTAATAATCAACAAGTTGTCATCGTTGTTGGGATCCATAAAGACAAACAAATGTTGAGGTAGATTACCGAGATTGACCCCACCAAGGGTGGTTTGGGCAATTCCTTTGGTGGCTAACGCCAATAGCATCAGGCAAAGGAACAAGGTTTTAGTCCGCGCCCCGGATCCAGGCAGTGTACCGGCAAATGCCCTTCTGTAGTGTGTATAAATTTGTCTCATCGGAATAATAATTAATAGGAGTGTATGTGGCGATTATTGTTCTTGCCAAATCCAGCATTAACTCTATGCATAGAGTTGTATTGGTTGGTTATTCTGAATGCAATCAAACCCGTGGCTATCCACGGGAAAGTATTTTACTTCTCAAAAATCCGAATGCAGAAAATTTACCAGCAGTACTCATTATCAGAGTTTTGCTAGGACAGGAAGCGACTGATGCGAAAAGAAAGGAGGGGGTGTTTTTATTGACGAGCGCTACCAAATAAGTCAGGCTTATTACGTACTTAATATATATGCGATTCAGACTCATTATTGGCACCCAACAGAAAGCCTGATCCAATGGAGGAAAAGAGAAATTGATAGAAGTGTAAGGAAAGCAATTGAAAAGCCATAGATGAGTAACCGGCTCAGAATTTTCTCTGAACCTTACTTGGCTTGTTCTTCCTGATGCTGTTGAAAAGCAGAAATTCATCATAAGAAAGTATGTCTAGTGTGTGAGCTATAATTTTTATTATAGCAGGAATGAACATTTCTGTTCTAATTGACATACTTTCAGGGGCAATAAATATACCATATTATTCTAACGCTAATTAACCAGCACTAGAATAACTATAACACACTGATTGTTAAATATTTAATTCAACAATTTTTTATTCTCAAAAGTCAAAAAAAGCTGAGTGGAAGCATAAAATACAGAGCGATAATTCAAATAAAGTAACTTCAATTTTCATGCCAATTTTTTTCAGTATAGCCATATGCTTTTCTGTAAAAAAAATGATCTATTTTTAGCTTTTTCCCAATGCCAGGTATATATTTCTTATTTTAATAACCTTTTTTAATTTAAACCCTGTCCAAGTACCAATCAGGGTTTTCGACCAAAATATCCTCCCAAAACCATTTAAATACTTCAATATCGGCACTAGCTTAGCAAAAGGAAGTAGTATCAGCACCAACATATTACATTTCCTGTTTGGTATTACAGCCAGTCATCCAACCAGTTTTTGTAATTTTCAAGAAACCTTCCGTACGCTATTTGTAACTGAGGCAAAGCCTTTGATAGCGTACTGATGTCGTCCGTTTTCAGACGCCCCTCTGCGTCGCGGGCTATTTCGGCTACCTGCATCACTCCCACGGTACCCGCGCTGCCTTTTAGTGTGTGCAGATGACTTTTTACGGTGGGGATATCTCCCTGCTCATAGGCCGTGAGTGACTCACTGACCAGCTCGTTGGATTCGTTGACAAAGTCTTCGTAGACCGATAGCACAAGCTCTTTTCCCCCGATTTGTTTGAGCTGATTGACAATCTCCCTATCCAGCACGGGAAGGGATATTTCTTTTGCAATAGCCAACTGTTTTTCGCTCATACTCCGGCTGGGAGAGTTGCCTATCAGCTCCTGTACTTTCCCGATCAGGTGCTGCGCCCGGATGGGCTTCGCCACGTAGTCGTCCATACCCTGGCTCAGAAAGCGCTCGCGGTCTTCCTTCATGGAGTAGGCGGTCATGGCTACAATCGGTGGCAGGCCTTTGGGGTGGTTGGCGTGCAAACGCCGGGTGGTTTCTACCCCATCCATGTCGGGCATTTGAATATCCATGAAAATAATGTCATAGTAGGTTTCCCGATTTTCAAAAATCTGGTTTACTTTTTCGATAGCTTCAAAGCCGCTTTCGGCGGTATCTACTACGCATCCCGCCTTTTTGAGTATTTCACTAGCCACTTTCCGGTTCACCATGTTATCGTCCACTAACAGGATGGTCGGATGGTACGATTCAAACACATTGTCGATGAAGGCTTCTTCTTCCTTCTCCTGTGCGGAAGAGGGCGCAATGGACGTTTCCCTGGCCTCAAATGTAAACCAGAACATGCTACCCTCCCCGGTATGGGACTCTACCCCAATGTCGCCATTCATCAGGCGACAGAGCTGCTTCGAAATGGCGAGGCCGAGGCCGGTCCCCCCGTACGACTTCTGGGAGGAGTTGTCGACCTGCGTAAACGACGTGAAGAGCAGCTTCTGATCTTCTTCGGAAATGCCAATGCCCGAATCGTACACTTCTACCCGGATCAGATTTGTTTTATCACGTTTTTCAACCAGATGTACCTTTAACTTCACCTCGCCGTCCTCGGTAAATTTCAGGGCGTTGGAGGTAAGATTCGACAAGATTTGCAAAAGCCGGGTCTGGTCGGCAATAATGTAGTTGGGCAGCGCAGGATCGAGCGTAAAACGAAGGGTGTTATTTTTGTTGCGGGCAGTTTGACTGAACAGAGAAACCAGCTTGTCCATCATTTCGCGGAGCGAAAGGGGCATCTCATGCAATGCCATTTTGCCCGCTTCGATCTTTGATAAGTCCAGGATGTCGTTCAATATGTGAAGCAGGGTTTCTGATGAACGCTTGATGGTCTGAATGTAGTCGCGCTGCTCCTCGTTTAGCTTAGTATTGATCAGCAGATCGATCATTCCGATCACGCCATTCATGGGGGTGCGAATCTCGTGGCTCATATTGGCCAGAAATGCCTCCTTAACCCGCAACGAATGCTCGGCCTGTTCTTTGGCTTTGAGTAACTCCTGCTCGTTACGTTTGAGGGCTGTGATATCCCGGGCCAGTACCGCCACTTCCGAGGGGCGCCCCTTTTCGTCGGTAAACATCAGCATGTTGAACATAAACTGCCGTTCGCTGCCGTCTTTTACCCGCAGAGGAGCTTCAATGTTACGCAGGCTTTTGTCGCGCCGGAGTTTTATCAGTGATTTATGAATTAGCTTTTTGTCAAAGAAAAAGTCGGTGATGTGCTTGCCCATGACCTCTTCTGGCGTATACCTCGTGCGCTTAAACACCGAGGGGCTGATCATGGTGATGACCCCGTTGCGGTTCATGCGGCAGTAGATGTCCTGCAGGTTTTCAAAAATACCACGGAATACCTCCTCGCTCTGTCGGAGCGAAATTTCGGCCTGCTTGCGTCGGGTTACGTCGCGGGCAATACCTGAAACCTCTTCGATGACCCCGCCGGTATACAAAATAGGATTAAGATAAAACTCCAACCACATCTCGGAATTGTCGCGGGTGTCGATTTTCATTTCGAAGTACTGAAGCTCGCCCCGGAATGCCTGCCGGTAGCGCTGCTCCAGCTGCCGGCGGTTGTTGGAGCCCATCATCCGCCAGCCCAGCTTCTCGGTGCTTACGTTCAGGGCCGGAGCCGTGTTGAGCTGACTTTCGATGAGGTTGGAATAGTTTCTATTAAAAGACGTAAGCTGCATACTCTTGTTGACCGACCAGATCAGGTGCGAGCTACTGTCAAAAATGGCGTTGAGACGCGCGGCGTACTTGCTGAGCTCTTCTTCACTCTGCTTGCGGGCAATGGCCAGCGCTACCTGGCCCGAAATGAATTCAAGTAGCTCGAGATCACGGGCATCGTAGGTATTGGGGTTGTCGTAGGACTTGACCCCAATAATGCCGGTGACACGCTCCCCGATGCGCAGGGGTACGCACAGCAGTACCTCAGGCATAGTACCATACAGGTGCAGGCTGTTGGTTTTAGCCAGGCGCTGAATGTCTTCCTTGTAGAGAAACAGCGGACGGTTGGAAGCAATGGCGTACTCTGAGAGGCCGTTGCCGAGGCGGCGCTTGGTAAATTTGAGATTTCCCTGAAAAAACTCATCGACGTAGTACGGAAAGTACAGAAAGCTCTTGGACTGATCATAGAGAGCGATGAAGAAGTTTTTGACATCGATGATCTTACCCAGTTCCAGATGAATGTTGTGGTAAAACTCATCGAGATTCTGGGTACTGATGGTCCAGTTGGCAATGCTGTAGTACAGGTTCTGGGCTTTCTCGGCCCTGATCTTTTCGGTAAAATCGTGCAGGATACAGCGGAACGCCGTGGGGGTACCGTTGTCGTAGCGGCAGTTGACGCTACCGGTCAGGAATATCTTCCGCCCGCCCTTGCTCCGAAACACGGTTTCGAAGTAAGGCATTTCCTCTCCCTGCTGAATGCGTTTGAGCTGCTGCAGGGTATCGTCGCGAAACTGAGGGTGGAGAATATCCAGCAGGCTGATGGAGGCGATTTCGTCCTGGCTGTACCCCATTACCTCCCGCCAGGCGCGGTTGACAAAGATAAATTTCCCGTCGAGCGTAATCAGCTGAATAAGGTCACTGGTGTTATCTACCAGATCCTGCAACTGTGAGTTGGTACGCGACAAAGCCGATTCCATCCGGAGCCGCCGGGTGATGTCGTCGCCAATGAGTGTAAAAAAGGAAGGGATGCCCTCTTCGTCCCGCAGCAATACCGAGTTGATGGCTACCGTGCGGAGGGTGCCATTACTAGCCACCAGCGGGAATTCCCGTCGTTCGATCTTGATGCCGCGGTATACCCCGTCCTCCAGCAGGTCGCTGATTTCCTCCCGCTCCTCTTCGGGTATCAGGGTTTCCAGAAAGCTTTTCCCAAGGAGATCCGTTGCCAGCCAACCGGTTTTCCGGAGGGTGTAGGGGCTCACATACCGAATCGTCAGATTCAGGTCCAGGCTAATGCCAATGAGGTTGAGGTGTTGGAGCGTAGTCTCGACAGACTCCCAGTCTGTGAGTGAATGTATGGTTTGCATAGGTCGGTTTCAAATTCTGGCCGAAAGACGGCATTACGCCATCATGATAGGCTAAATCTACAAATTTAGACGTAATTTTAGGGCTTATTATTTCAATATTAAAAACAGATTCGTTTGAAAGTACGCGCAAAAAAGCACCTGGGTCAGCATTTTCTTAGGGATCAGCACATAGCTCAGAAAATTGTGGATAGCCTCACGCTACACCACAACTACGAAAAGGTGCTGGAAATAGGGCCTGGTATGGGTGTACTCACACAATATCTGCTTCCCAAGGAT
>CATMVR010000281.1 GCA_950075905.1 uncultured Persicitalea sp.
TACGTTTTCCAGTAAGGAGTCTATAAAGTCATTCAAAAGAAAACCGATGACAGCTGCCGGCAAAAACGCAACGAAGAGCTTGTAATAGAAATCGGTTGTTTGTAAAAATCGACGGGTGTAAAGGACGATAACAGAAAGAATAGCCCCAAACTGGATATTGACCGTGAACATTTTTGTGAATTCCAGATGGCTGATACCCATAAATGAGGAGGCTATGATCATGTGGCCGGTGGAAGATACGGGTAGAAACTCAGTAATACCCTCAATGATAGCTAAGATAATAGCTTGCCAAACGGTCATGAATTGGATGGTTTACGCAGGATTGCCCAGAATTCAACAATAAACCCGACAATGGCAATGAGCGGACCAACGGTGAGGCCCAGTACGCCAAATCCAAACTCTTCTGTGTCTAGACTCATTATAAAAAAGCCAATTAGGATAGTGGCCAGGCCAATCAGCATCATCCGGTAGTTTGACGCGTGAAAAGGCAGGTTGTTTTTAGTTGAACTCATACGTTATTGTTGGTTTGTAATAGTTTCAGTATAGATCGTCAAGAGACATTTTGAGGTAACGGGCCAACGATTGGGTGGTGCTGACTACGCCTATTAGAATGCCCAGGATAATAATAGCAGCAATGACAATTGCTATCTTTTCATTTTCCTGCAGCATAGCCAAACCCTCTATATTCCGAACAGCGACCTGCTGCAGGACAATCAGCAAGCCCCCCGCCAGCAGGGCACTTACCAGCCCCTGCATGGCTCCCCGAAAAAGGAAAGGGCGCTGAATAAAGCCGTTGGTAGCCCCAACAAGTTGCATGCTCCGTATCAAAAAGCGCTGGGAGTAGATGGCTAGTTTGATAGTGTTGTTTATAAGCAATACAATAATTATAAGCATGATCAGGGCAAAGGATGCCAGAATCAAATACACCTTGGTGATGTTTTTGTTGATCTCATCCACCAGGTTTTCCTGGTACACCACTTCGTACACACTGTTGAGGGATTCCAGATCGGTTTTTATCTGCTTCAATTTGGCTTCCTCAAAGTATTCCTCATTAATTTTTATCCGGTAGCTATCTCTAAGAGGATTTTCACCCAGAAAAGCGGTAAAATCTTCTTTGGTACCTTCCATAAATTCTTCGGCGGCCTCCTCTTTGGAAACAAAAGAGATGGAAGCACTGTCGGCGTCACTTTGTAGGTACGGCTTTTGTTTTACGATTGTAAGAATGGAGTCACGTCCGGCCTCGCTCGTGTTTTTGTCAACAAAAACCCGGATTTCAATATTCTGGCGGATAATGGAAACCAGTTTTTTGGATTGAACCACGAGCAGACCGCAAAATCCGATCAGGAACAGGGCAGCCGTCAGGCTGAATACGATCATCGCGTTGGGATAACTCCCTATCTTCTTTTTTTTGGCCATTGCGAACGTTCAGGGGTCGGATGCTGCAAAATTAAGGATAAAAAGCTAATGCAAAGCCTAACCGGCATTTGCTTAACTATTTTTAACTAAAAAAGCGTCCGGAAATATCAGACGCTTTTGGTTGGATTAATTTCTTTTTCCGAGTTCGTCCCTGATTTTGGCCGCTTTTTCGTAATCTTCCTTCGTCAGAGCGTCTTCCAGCAGCTTCTGCAATTCGTCGTTTGGCATGTCGCGGAGTTGCTCAGTAAACGATCCCTTGGTTTTCAGCGGCTCTTTGACAAATGATTCTTCGTCTTCGTCATCCTCCGTCAGGGAGCTGGAAACAATGCCCGCCTCTGACAGGATAGATTCGTAGGTGTAGATGGGTACCCCAAAACGAATACCAATAGCGATGGCGTCGGAAGGCCGCGAATCTACCTCTACTTCCCGCAAGTCATCCCCGCAAACTATTTTGGCGTAGAAAATCCCCTCGCTGAGATCGGAAATAATGATTTCTTTTAGAGTATAGTTCAAGGCCTCGGCAAACGACTTGAAGAGATCATGCGTCATAGGGCGGTTGGGTACAATATTCTCGATTTGTACGGCAATAGCCTGCGCCTCAAATACACCAATAATTATTGGAAGGCGGCGGTTTCCCAGTTCCTCACCTAGTACAAGAGCAAACGACCCTGTCTGTGATTGGCTGGGCGAGAGGCCTAATATTTCTAATTTGATCTTTTTCACTACGTTTTCGTCGTTGATTCAATTGCATACAGGGCAAGGGCCTGCACGCTTCATAGATTATAAAAATGCAAAATTAGAAAACCCGCCCTGCATAAAAAAATACACAGCGGGCTATTTGATCCCTTTTATCTATTTTGTTGCTTCCACCGCTTTGGTCAGTCGGGGCAAAACATCAAACACATCGCCCACAATACCGTAGTCGGCTGCCTTAAAGAAAGGTGCTTCGGGGTCCTTGTTGATCACAACGATGCACTTAGAGCCGTTTACTCCAGCCAGGTGCTGAATAGCTCCCGAGATACCGCAGGCAATGTACAAATTAGGCGCTACTTTAATACCCGTTTGACCAATGTGCTCGTGGTGGGGGCGCCAGTCGAGGTCAGATACAGGCTTGGAGCAACCCGTGGCCGCACCTAAAGCGTTGGCCAGATCTACCAGCGGGTCCCAGTTTTCGGGTCCTTTCATACCCCTTCCGCCCGATACAATGATATCGGCCTCCGTCAGAGACAGTTCGCTGCTGGCCTTCTGCACTTCTTTTACTGTAGCGGCAAAGTCCGAATCGCGCAGAGTAGGGGAGAAACTTTCTACCTGGGCGTTGCCGTCATTTTCAGCCACTTCCACGGCATTCTTCTTAACTACTAGTACTTTTATGTCCGATTTTACCTCCACCGTAGCAAAGGCTTTGCCGGTATAAATTCCCCGCTTTACCTTAAAGCCACCAGTTACCTCGGGCAGGTCGGTTACGCCAGAAACAACGCTGGCTTTTAACTTTGCCGCAGAGCGGGCCGCTACGGCATCGCCCAGGCCCGATTTGGCCATTACTACCACCTTGCTGCCCTCCTGCTGGACTGCCTGTGTCAGTACGTCGGCGTAGGCAAGGCTGTTTTCATGGTTTAGTTTGTCATCTGCGGCGTGCAGTACTTTGGCAGCACCGAATTTCCCAGCCGAAGATAGCGCCTCTTCGCTGGCCTGACCAATAGCCAGCACGGTAGCGCTGGTCTGTAGCATATCTGCTACTTTGGCCCCGTAGAAGATTGCCTCCTGGGAAGTTTTCTTGATGGTGCCGTTGTCTAATTCTACAAAAATTAATACTGACATATATGATGCGTTGAAAAGTTAAAACTTGGTTAAGTAGGGTTTAATTAGAGTACCTTCGCTTCGGTTCTGAGCAGAGTGATCAGTTTTTCTGCTTCCTCTACCGGTATCATTTTGCATTCGCCTTTGGGGGCTGGTAGCGAGTAGCTTTCCAACGAAGTCATATCGTCTACGGATACGGGTTCTACCACTTGCAGCGGCTTGGTACGGGCCGTCATGATGCCGCGCATGTTGGGTATTTTCCATTCGGCAATAGGTTCCTGGCAACCCAGCACCAGCGGTAGGGTGGCTTCAAGGTACTCCTTGCCTCCATCGATTTCTCGGGCAAACTCGGCCTTGCCGTCCTTGATGTCCAGTTTCATAACCGGCGAGAAAGAGGGAATACCGAGCATCTCGCCTACTAGTCCGTGCACTACACCGCTGTTGAAGTCGATCGACTCTCGTCCCATCAATATCAGATCGTACGAGTTTTGCTGAGCAATGTGGGCAATCTGGGTAGCCACGTAGTAGGAATCGGCAGGTTCGGTATTGACCCGGATGGCATCATCGGCACCAATGGCAAGTGCCTTTCGGATCTGGGGGTCACTGTCGGCTTCGCCTACGTGCAGCACAGTAATAGTACCCCCCTGAGCTTCTTTTAACTCTACCGCCCGGGCCAGGGCGTAATCATCGTAGGGGCCAATGATGTACTGCACTCCGGCCTTGTTGAATTTGGTGTTGTTGTCGGTAAAGGATATTTTGGCCGTGGTATCCGGCACATTCGTGATACAAACAAGAATTTTCATGTTGGGTTCTGGATAAAAAAGATTCTGTAATTTTTTTAAGTTATTTGTTGCGAATATACGTATTTAAAATAATAGTATGCAAGCATACCAATATGAAATGAAAACATCACGATTGGAAAAATTGTTAGAATTTTATCAGGAAGATCCGAATGATCCATTCAGCTCGTATGCGCTTGCGCTGGAATATCAAAAAAATGATACCAGCCAGGCAGAAGCTGCATTTGAGCAGTTATTGGCTAAATTTCCTGATTATCTACCGTCGTACTATACAGCGGCACAGTTTTTTGTAAGTCAGGATCAAAACCTAAGAGCTGAGGAAATCTTTAAAACCGGTATTCAGCTTGCACAATTTCAACAAAACACCAAGGCATATCAGGAGTTGGTAAGAGCTTACCGGGCTTTTCAGGATGAGCAGATGGATTGGTAATTGCCTGGCTAAACCACCAAACTATTATGACTATCAAAGGGTACTTTAATCTTCTGAAAGAGGCAGGTAATGATTTTATGGACGACAAATGTCTCAAACTTAGCGCTGCCTTATCCTATTATACTATTTTTTCGCTGGCACCGATGTTGCTGGTAATTATTACCGCTCTCAGTTTTTTCTTTGGCCGCGACGCCATTCAGGGTGAGTTGTTCAGTCAGATACGGGAGTTGGTGGGCAATCAGGCCGCTACCCAGCTTCAGGAAATCATTAAAAATGCGGAGATGTCAAACAAGTCAGGAGTTGCGGCAGCTATCGGTATAGGTACCCTGCTTGTGGGGGCAACCGGAGTTTTTGCCGAAATTCAAACTTCTATCAACTATATCTGGTCCATAGAGGCCCGTCCTGAGAAGGGTTGGCTTCGTTATATCAAAACCCGCCTTGTTTCTTTCTCCCTTATACTGGCGCTGGGATTTCTGCTGATCGTTACCTTGGGAATCAATACCCTGGTTGATTTGTTAAGTTCTCAGCTAGAACAATATTTCTCCGAAGCTTCGGTCGTAGTATTTTATATACTGAACATGGCCATTGCCCTGGCATTAATTACGACGCTCTTTGCCGTTATATTCAAAGTATTGCCAGACGGAGAGCTCCGTTGGGCAGAATGCTTTGTGGGTGCGGGTTTTACGGCTGTTCTCTTTGGTATCGGTAAGTTCTTGATCAGCTTTTACATTGGCCGGTCAGACCTTGGAGCAACGTATGGAGCTTCTGCTTCTATAATTATCTTGCTCACGTGGGTCTATTATTCTTCTATCATTTTGTATTTCGGAGCCGAATTTACCAAGGTGTATGCCAATTCTGACGGAATCAGAATCAAGCCGGCTCCTCACGCAGTGCTTATCGTCAAAAATGAAGTAAGCCGTGATTCGATCAATTCGTGATCTATATTCACTAAAATGGGTACAAAATTGGAATTTAAGAATATTTTTCGTAACTTGCAGCGTATCTGATCTATTTGCCTATTCTAAGTAGTCCGGGTTTACATTCTGATCAATTTTACCTCTAATTATATTCAATCAAATCAACCTCCTCTCTCTTAATTTTTTGGAGAAGGTATAAATAATTTTGTGCATATGGAAAAAGAAGGATTCATCGCAAACGTTGTCCAGTGGGCTCAGTCTCACGGATTTAAAGAAATTAAAGCCAACATTGAAGGGTACGAAACCCCGAAATCGTATGAGCGTACTCAGGACAATCAGGTATTTACTCCTGATGTTACCGGTACCAATATGTTCAACAAGCACTACCTGGAAGTCTCTTTAAAGACAGACAAGTTGATGAAGGACATATCAAAGTGGAAGCTGTTGAGCGAGTTGGCAAGTATGAAAGGCGGTAAGCTATACCTGATGGCCCCCCGTGGTCACGTACGCTACACCCGTGATGTTGTAAGTCAATACAACATACCGGCCGAAGTAATCAAAATCAGCTAGTAATGAAAATGTTTTTCTGAACAACCTGAGAAGGAAGGTTCTATTCAGAAACCTCATAAAAAACAAAAAAGCAAGGTGGGTATTTCCACCTTGCTTTTTTGTTTTGGACTATGTCAGATATGCTTATAATTTCCGGCAGCCATTGAATTACGAAATCTGCGGGTATTCCCAGTTATTCCGGTATTTTCTTTCGAGTAACTTGTTAGCCTCGGGATCATTGGGGATAATTTCCTTTTGACCGTCCCACTCGATACTACGTCCCAACTTGTAGGAGAGCATACCAAGTAGGGCCATATTGGTGGAGCGTTGCCCGATTTCTATATCGCATACCGGCAAGCGGTTAGTTTTGATAGAAGTCAGGAAGTCAGCCCATAGCTCACTGATATTCTGCTGATCGGGTTCGTTTAGTTTTGGTGGCTGATGGATGGGCGCTTTGTTGGGATCTGTTGGATAGAACGTCGAGCCGTCGAGCCAACCCATATGAAATGTACCTTCTGTGCCGTAAAAATACACTCCAACGGCCTGTTTGGGATGCGTTTTTTCGGCGTTGTTGGCACCAAAGTACCGGTGTTCCCAGTGCACGGTAAAATCCTCGAAGTCGTATACGGCTATTTGATGGTCGGGGGCGTCGGTATTGTCCTGCCGTATAGCCCTTCCCCCGGTAGAATACACCTTTTTTGGATATTTTTCTTCGGTCCACCAAAGTACCTGATCGAGCCAGTGAATACCCCAGTCGCCCAGATTGCCATTGGCAAAATCA
>CATMVR010000282.1 GCA_950075905.1 uncultured Persicitalea sp.
TCCAGCAGCCCGTAGCTAAAATCTGTGATTTCTTTCACAATGGGTGTAAACTTAGATTCCCCTTTCTTCATCACCCACAAGCCGTTACCGTCCTTTCCGGCTCCCCGGTCGCTTACGTACAGGGCGGCGTACTGACCATCTTCGGTGGTACTCACCGTGTGAAAGCGCTGCGGATGGGCGGCGTCCTGAAAAACAAGTTTATCGGCCGATTGTGGGGTACCTACCTGGTGGTAGAATACCTGATGATTTTCGTTTTTGGCGGCCAGGGCGCTGCCTTCTGGCTTAGGGTAGCTACTGTAATAAAAACCATTGCCCTGCCAGGCCGCGCCGGATACCTTCACCCATTCTACTTTATCCGAAAGCATTTTCAGGGTTTTCATATCCATGACCTGGTACTCCTGCCAGTCGGAGCCGCCCTGCGAAAAGCCCATCACTGCGTAGGCCCCGTCTTTGGACAGGCTGAAAACGGTCAGCCGCGTGGTGCCGTCTTCGGAGAGCTTGTTGGGGTCCAGTACTACCTCGGGGGTACCATTCAGGCCCTTCTGCCTGTACAGTACCGACTGATTCTGCAGGCCGTCATTCTTGTAGAAATAGAAGTAGTCGCCCTTCTTGCGCGGGGCCGAGTACTTGGGGTAGTTGTAGGCTTTTTCGAGATCATTAAAAATCTTCTCCTTAAACGGAATCTGATCCAGGTAGCCAAAGGTCACCTCGTTCTGTGCTTTCACCCAGGCGGCGGTTTCGGCCGAGCGGTCGTCTTCGAGCCAGCGGTAGGGGTCAGGTACCTGGGTATTGTGGTAGGTATCCACATGGTCGACTTTTTGCGTGGTGGGGTACGTAATTTTTTGGGCGATACCGTCCGGGTGGATCAGGGTAGCGGTGAGTAGGGTCATGCCTAAGAGTTTTGGGTTCATAAGTCTCATTTCTAAAAATTTTTTTCAAAAAAAATCGCTGTTGTTGAAGCGCTGATAAAGAACGTATAATCTACGGACAAAACTATAAAAAATCCAAATGGTTGCTTTGTACCCGGCAGCAGTATACTGGCCGATGTGCGGCCGGGGAATTTCCCTGGAAATAGCTATCTCGGCTTTGCCAGGATGATTTTGCCTGATTAAGTATTCGTTTGCCGAATAGATTATTTTGTTTAATATATAGTTAATAAAAATAAACATGAGTATACTATTTCCAAAAGGAGTCTGGATGTCTTAGCGGTGTTTTTAGAAAAAAATAGTGCTGTTGTTACGTATATACTCCAAAAATATAACAATAAATGGTTGGATGGTCTTTATAAATATAATTTATTATTGTAAAAGTTCAATAGTGCGTATAATCTACCAGAAAGTGGTTTTTTGGCGGGCCTTGTTATTTTGTTTATTAATTAACATCTTTTATTAAACAAAATGGTAGGTGATGCTAGTTGTAATGGCGAATTCAAAACCTAACTAACAACATTATCTAATTTCAACCCTCAAAAACACAGTACAGTATGGAACAACTAGTAAGTAACTTCGTCAACCTCCTGGCAGTTGATCTGCGTCCCGGCGATGCCGTTGGTTTCACTTTCTTCACGGGCTACATGGCCATGTTGGCCGCCTCTATCTTCTTCATCGTAGAAAGAGGTCAGGTAGACGGAAAGTGGAAAACCTCCTTGCTTATTTCTGCCCTCATTACCTTCATTGCGGCAGTGCACTACTATTACATGCGGGGCATATATGTTGAAACCGGCGCGTCTCCCACCGAGTTTCGTTACATCGACTGGACGTTGACAGTACCCCTGATGTGCGTGGAGTTTTACCTGATCATCAAGCCGTATGGTGGCAAGATCAGCACCATGTGGAAGCTCATCGCCTACTCGGTAGTGATGCTGGTGGCTGGCTACATTGGTGAAGGTCTCGACAAAACCAGTACCATTCTGTGGGGAGTAATTTCTACCCTGGGCTACATCGGAATCGTGTACGAAGCCACGATGGGTGATGTGAAGAAAGTGGCAGATTCGTCTACCAATCCTGAAGTAGGCAAGGCAGTGCGTCTGCTCCGTAATTTTGTGATCGTAGGCTGGGCCATCTACCCCATTGGCTACATGACCATGGAAGGCAACCTGCTGTCTAACACTGGCTGGAATCTCGACCTGCTTTACAACATCGCCGATGCCGTAAACAAGATCGGCTTTGGCCTGGTAGTGTACAGTGCCGCTGTAAGCTCTACCAAGAAAGAAGCTACCGCTACGGCCAAAGCCTAAGGCATGGTAGTTTTGATTCCAAAATTTTGAGAACAGAAGGCGGATGGTAAGTTAATGACTCCGTCCGCCTTCTGTTTTTCTACCCCTCCTCATCTCACCTCCTACGTACCTCCTCTGCAACATGACAACCACGTACGACTACATTTTTGCCGGTGGAGGCATGTCGGCGCTCCTGCTGGCCTACCTGATCCGGGCCGAAGATACCCTGGCCGACCGTACCATTCTGATCGTAGAACCGAGTGATGGGCCTGCCCAACCCAAGAATATCTGCTTTTGGGCCGACGAACTCCCCGCCCTGCCGCTCACCTTGAAAGGGAGCTGGGACGCCATGTCCTTTGGAGGAAAGCGCGGGAATAAGACCCAAAAAATAGATCCGTTTACCTACTACTGTTTTGATGCAGCCACGCTGCAAAACCAGCTGCGCGACGAGCTTGATGGAGCCGCCGGCGTCACCATGATGCAGGACCGGGTGGTCAGGATCGAGGACGATACCGTGTTTCTCCGGCAGACGCCGGGAGGCCTCCGGGCGAAGCAGTACGTGTTTGACAGCCTGCCGCCGGTGGGTAGTACGGTGTCGCTCTGGCAGCATTTTCTGGGCTGGGAGGTAAAGGTAACCAATGAGGCAGAATTTGATGCCGATGCCCTTACCCTGATGGATTTCCGGGTAGCGCAGGCCGAAGCACCGACCTTTATGTACATGCTCCCTTTTTCGCCGCAGAAAGCTTTGTTTGAAATCACGCTGATGTCTTCCGATATACTATCCACCAAACAGTACGAAGCCTACCTCAAAACCTACCTGAGTACGCACTATCCTCAGCTGGAATATACCATCACCCGCACCGAGCGGGGCAAAATCCCCATGCAGCGCGTAGCGGCGGAAGCATCATCGCCCCGGCAGGTACGACTGGGCATCAAGGGAGGAATGGCCAAGCCTACCACGGGTTATACGTTTCTTAATTCGTACCGGCACGCCCGGCAAATCGTGTCTCTTTTGGCTGGAGGAAAGAGCCTGAGCCTGTTACCGACCGCCAAGCCACGCTTTGTTTTTTACGACCGCCTATTATTGAATATCATTCGCCGCAGTCCCCAACGCGTAAAACCCATTATGGAAGCTCTTTTTTACCGAAACAGCTACCCCCGTTTGCTCGCATTTTTATCGGAAAGTACCTCCCTCTGGCAGGAGACCAAGTTGTTTTGCACCCTGCCCTGGCTTCCTTTCCTAACCGCCCTAAGCCATGAATACCTCCTTCGCGCACCACGAGATGAGGCACAATCGCATCCTGATTGGCCTGTCCTGTATCCTGCTCACCTTGAAGTGGACCGGAATCTGGAACGAGCCGTGGATTGACTACGCTTTCTTTGGCATCACCATGGTGGTGATCGGCCTGCCGCACGGCGCGGTAGACCATCTGATCCATATCCGGCAAAAACAGCAGGAGGATCTTACGCCCGCTACCCTGTGGCGTTTTGTGAGGGGCTACCTGGGGCTGGTACTACTCTACGGGCTGCTCTGGTATTTTTTGCCTACCCTGAGTTTGCTGCTCTTCATTGGCTTTTCGTGCTACCATTTCGGGCAGTCGCAGCTGTACTATTTTTTTTCGAAAGAAAACCCGTTCTCGGCCCTGACCTACCTGCTGTGGGGCCTGGCGGTGCTGAGCTACATCATCTGCTGGAACAGCCAGGAGTCGCTGGCGCTGATTGGTACCATCTTACCAAACTTTGAAACCTGGCTTACCGGCAGCGGCCCGGCCGCCTACCTGAGCCTGGTACCCTGGGTAGCCTCTCTGCCACCGGGGCTGTTTCTGCTCTCGCGCCTGCGCTCTTACCCTGCTGGCGTGGTGCTGTGGGAGGCGGGCTGTTTGCTGGCTATTGGTCTGGTGAGCTACTACGGCGGGTTGCTGGTGGCATTCAGTGTGTACTTTGGTTTCTGGCACAGCTCCAAGTCGCTGCGGGCTATTGTCAGGGGTTTCAAAGAAAATAATCCCGGCTACAACTATGTTCGCTTCTATAAGGATGCGCTGGTGTTCAGCGCCATCAGTATTGTGGGGATAGCGATCCTGGCGGCGGCTACCTACTACTTTGTGTTGGGTATCCATCCCGTGATGCTCTTTTTTGTCGTCATCTCCCTGCTTACTTTCCCGCACATGCTCACGCTGGAAACCGTCTACCGGCGGCAGGTACGGCTGGGAGCGGCTATCGAATAGGGACTATCGCTTGTATGTGGATTTTGTGATCAAGTTCGGGGCGGAAAAAGCGAAAGTAGAGGTGTGGAAGGTTGGTGTAAGAATCACCTGAAAACAACTTTGATACACGCAAAAAAGAACGCTCTCCGGGGCGTTCTTTTTTATTTTCTCGGAGCGAAAGAATTATATATTTATACAAAATATAGTTTAAATGGCTGATATTCAGTGAAGTTTTATGGGTATGTGAATTATTTTTTTCAAGTTATCATCCAAGCGAAAGTAAGCGGCGTAAGTTCTACCATAATCATTAACACTAGAAACCAAATACAACATTTAACAAAAAACAATCATGAAAAAAGTAGCATTTTTTATCGCCGCCCTATTTGTAACAGGCGCATCTTTTGCCCAGGGAAATATGAAGACCGTTGAAGTAGGTGGCGCCGCCATGTACCCCAACAAAAACATCATTGAGAACGCCGTAAATTCCAAAGACCACACCACGCTGGTAGCCGCCGTAAAGGCCGCCGGACTGGTAGAAACCCTCCAAGGAAAAGGTCCTTTCACGGTGTTTGCCCCTACCAACAAGGCGTTTGACAAGCTGCCCGCCGGCACGGTAGAAACCCTGGTGAAGCCCGAGAATAAGGGTACCCTCACCACCATCCTGACCTACCACGTGGTAGCGGGCCGGATGGATTCACAGGCCATTGCCGAGGCGATCAAGAAAGGAAATGGTAAGGCTACCTTCACTACCGTAGAGGGTGGCACACTGACCGCCATGATGAAAGGAAAGAAACTGATGCTGACGGACGAAAAAGGTGGTACCTCAACCGTCACCATCAAGGACGTATACCAGAGCAACGGGGTGATTCACGTGATTGACAGCCTTGTAATGCCCAACTAATATTGATCGAGGGGCTGTACGTGGAGTAAAAGACAAGTTTGAATACTGTGTGTATAGTAGTATGGTCAAAAGGCCGGTGCGTAAGCGCCGGCTTTTTATGTTTTGGTAGTAGCAGAAATTCCGTAAAGTTTTGTTTATAAACATTAGCTATACCCGGCTTTCTGCTTTGACACTAGAATCTGATTCCCCCAACCTCTATGACCCTCGGACTGCAAACCCTCGATTATGCCATTTTTCTTATTTATTTTGTCATTGTAGCCAGCTACGGCTACTGGGTGTACACGCACAAGGGCAAGCAGGGCGGCGATAGCGCCACCGATTTCTTCCTGGCCGAAGGCTCGCTGACGTGGTGGGCCATTGGCGCTTCCATCATTGCGTCCAACATTTCGGCCGAGCAGTTTATTGGCATGAGCGGACAGGCCTTTCAGCTGGGTATTGCCATCTCGGTGTACGAGCTGCTGGGAGCCATTGCACTGCTGATCGTGGCGGCGTACTTCCTGCCCATGTACCTCAAAAACAACATCTTCACCATGCCGCAGTTTTTGTCGCAGCGCTACGACACGCGACTAGCCACGATCATGGCGGTGTTCTGGCTGTTTCTGTACATTTTCGTCAACATGACGTCCATTATCTACCTGGGAGCCCTCAGCCTTGAAAAAATGACTGGGTTCGGCTTCATGCCCTGCGCTGTTTTTCTGGTGACGTTTTCCATCATAATCACGCTGGGCGGCATGAAGGTGATTGGCTATACGGATGTGATTCAGGTAGTATGCCTCATCTTTGGCGGGCTTGCCACCACCTACCTGGCGCTCGATCTGCTGTCGGACCGGGTAGGTACCGGGCAGGGCGTGATGGAGGGGCTGGGGATGATTGTGCAGAAGGCCGACAGCCACCTGCACATGATATTCGAGCCGGGTGAGTACAGTGTGCACGACGGCCGGGGCGGCTTCATCGACGCCTACAATCAGCTGCCGGGTATCATGATGTTCATTATCGGCGGGCAGTTTGTAAACAACCTCAACTACTTCGGCTGCAACCAGTACATCACCCAGCGGGCCCTGGGGGCCGACCTGCCCACGGCGCGCAGCGGGTTGCTCTTTGCGGCGGTACTCAAAATGTTTATGCCAATCATCGTGGTGCTGCCGGGGCTGGCGGCCTCGCTCGCGTTCTACCTCGTGCTGCGTCCGATGATCGCCGCCTACCAGAACCGCCGCCGCCGCAAGCTGCGCACCAAGCTGCAGGCCTTGGGAAAAAACCCTGAAAGCCCGGCTGACGACGGCACGGGACCGGGATAGGCTTCGGCCCGAAGGAGACCATTGGCATGACGGACCTCAGACTCGGCGTGAACATCGATC
>CATMVR010000283.1 GCA_950075905.1 uncultured Persicitalea sp.
TCAGGTCGAGTTTGCCTTTTTCTCCATTGTAGGTTTCCTCCCAGCTTACGTAGTCGGCGGCATTCATGTTTACGCCGTAGTTATTGATCGGGTTATTCACAAACCAGTCGAAGGTACGCGTACCGTTTTCATGTTCTGTGACCTTGCGCAGGCGACCGTTCGATACGTCCATCAGCGGCCGGGGTACGCGCACGCTGATGAGCATGCTGTCGGTTTCGTCGTACATGTGGTCCTTGCAGGGCCACCACACGCTGCTACCCAGTCCCTGACAGGAGGTAGCGATAAACGGATTCCCCTGCCGGTCGCGCTCCCATTGCACACCACCTTCCCAGGGTGGGTTAGTGGCAATCTGGGGCCGCCCGGCATAAAACACCTGTACCGATTCTTTCTGACCCGTCTTCTGCGCTTTTTGAAGTGAAATGAAGTAGGCATTGCCATCGCGCCGGAAGGCCAGCTCTTTCCCATCCTGCGTCACTTTGCTGATAGCTAGCGGAGGTTGCAGGTCAATCTGCATGGTCTGATAGGGTTTCAGCACGGTGTAGTGTACTGTATTGCTGCCGCTCAGGGAGCTATCGGCCGGATGCGCCGCAATGTCCAGATGGTAGTAGGTCAAATCCCACCAGGCGCGCTCAGGGGTAATGCTTCCCCGCAGGGTATCCTGATGCGTGAAGACAGGTTTCTGGGCAAAAAGCAGCGTGGAACTTAGGGTTAAGAGGGCTACCAGGAGGTATTTGGGCATATTGGTTGGGTTCAAATAATTAGAATTTTATGGTAAAACGCGTTGGAAACGATGATTGATACGGAGTTCACTTGCAAATTGGGAAAAGTCAGTCTATAACTAGCGAAAGTTTTTAGGAACAGTACCTTTAGAGTTTGCTGATTTCGCCCTCTGAAAGTCCTGTGTAACGGACAATTTTTTCAACCGGTTCGCCTTCAGCTTTCATCATTTTTGCCGTTTCGATTTTTCCTGCCATTTTTCCTTCGGCTTTCCCTTCGGCTTTTCCTTCGTCAAAAGCAGTATCAATTACACCTTTCAGGTCACGATAAATTTTCAGACTGCTTTCATATTTGTCACGATCTGCCTGTCCAAGACTGGCCAGTTCAGCCTTTTCAAAAACCTTCTTAAAGCCGAAGTCGGTATAGGGATTGATATATTTTGCATTCATTGCTGTATTGAACTATTTCCGACGGTAGTATCCTTGAAGAAATAAGCATATTGATTGTCCGAATTTTATGCTATATTATATGACTTATATTTTATACTTGGCCATCAGCGATAATAAAAATTATTATTTTGTGGTAAACGCGTTGGAAACGCTATTTGATGCAACACCCGATTGCAAATCGGGGTTAGCGGGATTGCCGGTATGCTTTCGAAATCTTCCAGATGTTTTATGAAGTACAGCCATTTATCCAATCGGGTTTCCAGCCCGCTTTCTGGCTTGGAAAAATTGGGCATTTCCAGATATACATAGGTCAGCTTATCATAAAAGACTTTCCCATTATGGTTTTTGAGTTTGATCGTATGCAGAAATTCGCTTTTCTCAGGCTCGCTTTCGTAATCATCAAACGTAAAGTCCAGGATTCCAACGCAATAAATCGCTTTTAGATTATAATTCCATTCACCTCTTTCAGCCTGCTCCCGAATAGGGAAGGTTGAATAATAGATCGTTCTTTCCTTAAAGTAATTCTGTTTTGCCTTTTGCAACTCTACGATGAACTTTTCGCCCTTGTCGTTTTCACAGTAAATGTCGTAAACGGCTTTACGGTCTAGGTCGGTCAGGCCAAGTTGTTCGGTGTTTTTGAAAGTCAGATCCACAATTTTGCTTTGTTCGGGCAAAAGGGAATTCAGGAAGTCAATAAGCTGTGGCTTACTGGCTTCCTCACCAAAGATTTTCTTAAATCCGAAGTCGGTATAGGGGTTGATATATTTTGCCTTCATTTTTATATTGTCCTTTCTTCGGTACTCTTACACCTTAAAAATATGCAGTATGTCCAAAAGGTTTTTTTCAACACTGTTAAGAGTTTGTAAATCCAATCATGAAATTAGAAAAAAGCCGAAAGCCGACCGCCGAAAGCCCAAAACTACTTCACCAGCACCTCCATCGAATTCAGTTCCGGCCCGCCGCCCCGGTTGGCCGAGCCGGCTACCACGTATACCTTGCCCTTCATAGCTACTGCGCCCGTGCCGTGGCGGCCCTGAAACAGATTGGGCAGCCGCTCCCATTGGCCGGTTTTGGTATTGTAGGCTTCTACCTCACTGTGGGCAGGTACCTGCTTATCGCTTTCTCCGCCAATGATGAGTACCTTATTGCCATAGGCTACGGCCATGTTGCCAGCCCGGAGGGTAGGTAGGTTTTTGCTGGCATCCAGGGTAGTCCATTTATTGGTTTTGAAATCGTAGACGTCTACTTCGGGGATGGTACGGTTGAGCACCTGCTGGATTTTGGCCGTGGAAAGTCGGCCACCGGCTACGTATAGCTTGTCGCCTACCATGGCTACCGATACGTGGTCGCGGGCTCGGGGGGCGTCGGGTAGTTTGCGCCAGGTATTGGTTTTGGGGTCATACTCGTCAAACCAGGTTACATGGCCGTCCCAGTGCCCGTCCTGAATGCCGCATACTATGTAGATTTTGTCATTGTACACAAAGGCACCCGAAGCACCGCGCAGGCGGTCGGCGGGCAGGTCCGGTCCCTTGCGCCATTCGTCGCGCTCAGGATTGTAGATGTACATCGAAGGAATCGGCGTTTCGTGCGGATAGCCGCCCGTGAAGGCCCCCACCACGTAAACCTCGCCCTTGTAAGAAACAGCCTGAAAGTGGCTCATTTCGAGTGGGGCCATGGCTTTGGTGATCCAAGAATCCTTCTTGGGGTCGTACTCTTCGATCGGTTTTACACCCCTGCCGCCCAGCAGGTACAGCTTACCGTTGACGTCGGTCATAGCGCATTCGTGCCGCTTGACGGGAAGACTCATGGGCTCGGCTGCCTGCCAGATTTGAGCTTTGGCAGCAAAGCATATTCCCAGGGCCAGCCCGATGCTTGCTAGCCAGGTTTTAGTTGTTGATAGCTTCATAGTCGTAGGAGATTAGATATATTTACGAAGTAAACAAAAAAGCGTCTATTTCTCCACTTTATACCTATTTATACCCCAATCTCATTAAAAACCCGACTTGCTTTACTTCGCAACCGAACATAGCGTACTCACTACCGGTACCAAAGCCCCCCACAGTCCGGAGATTGTGCTGCCAAAGGCTGCTTTTGAGGCTCTGAAAGCCTACGCCCTCCGCAACGACGCCGAACCGGCACTTCGCTTCTTTATACAGCGGGGGCGGCCTTGCCTGCGCGTAGAAGCCTGCGTTGGTCTACTACGCGCCAATGAGCAGGTAAGTATCGAAATTCTTCCCAAAATAACGACGGATTGGTCTTCTGAATCTGTTCGATCAGCCCGCATTGCCCTGCTACGCATGCTGCAGGCGGTACCGGAGCTTTTTCCGAGGGTACTTCCCGAAGCCCGTCTGAGCCAGCTGGCGGGTTTGCCGTTGCCGGAGGTACTGGCAGAGTTGTTTGTGGAAAAGGCCGGGGCGCTGATTCACCGGGGTTTGCGGAGTAGCTATGAGCGGGTAGCAACCCAGCTGCCTTTTGTAAAGGGGAAACTGCAAACGCACCGCCGACCGTGGCAACTGCTGACGCATCCCGATCGCCTGCCCGTGGTTCTGGACGAACGTACCCGCCACAACGCTCCCAACCGACTGCTGAAAGCCTGTCTGCACCAGCTGAAGAAGGGGCCTCACGCCCGACAAGTGCAGCAGTACCTGTTTACTTTGGATGATATTGCCGCTACGACGGACTGGCGGGCAGACCTGGCTACGGCCAAAAACCATAGCCGTAGCTTTCTTTCCTATACCTGGCTGTGGCCCTGGACCGAGTGGCTGTTGGGGGGGAAAGCCCCCGGAGTTTCGGAGGGACGTACTACCCTGCCGGGCCTGCTTTTTCCTACCCAAACTCTTTTTGAAAGTTACGTGGCTGCGAGTTTCCAACAGCACCTGCCGCCTAACTTCGACGTTCGTGTGCAGGAGTCGGCCCACCATTTACTGTACGATCCGGTTGGAAAACCGGCCTACCGACTGCGGCCGGATGTGGTCATCCGCCGAGGGAACGACGTATGGGTACTGGATACGAAATGGAAGACGATTCGGGGAAATGAGCGGCAGGTAGCGCAAATATCCCAGAGTGATCTGTACCAGCTCTACGCCTACGGTCAACGCTACGTGGGAAGCGCAGGAAAGGTAAGGCTGGGCCTAATCTACCCCCAAACCCCGGACTTTAAGGTAGCGCCACCGCCCTATGCTTACGAGCCCCATCTGCCGCTATACCTGCTACCTGCTGACCTCTCGGTAAGTGCCTCTCAGATGGTAGAACAGCTCTGGGAAGGTTTAGGAGACTAAATGCTGTCTCAATAAAAAAACTTTCTGCTTTTCACTCTGAACTTTCAACTTTTCACTCTGGCTTGGTACCCGACACCACGTACATCATAGCGCCGCCCGCTGAGTGGTATTTGTTGGCATTGATATAGCGCTCGGTGCGCTCGCTCAGGTGGGCATACTTGCGTACGTATTCTTCGTAAAAATCGAGTTCTTCGGTGCCTAGTGCCTTGAAATAGTCGTAGTCGCTGTACTCGGTGGAATTCCAGCGGTCGCCGAGGCGCCACTGCTTCATGGTGGCGATCTGCTCGGGGGTATCGTAGGGCGGGTACATGGCAATGGCTTTATCGGAAAGCCGCACGTCGATATTCTCAAAGTTTGCCTGCGCCAGCAGGCCAGGCACGAGGTCGCCCAGCGAATTGTCTCCCTGACCCAGCTTTTTCTTTCCCCGCTCAAACAAAAGGGCATACTTCACATGGTCGAGGATTTCGTCCACCGGATCATTACTGGAAATAGAGCTTTTCGTTAAGCTCTGCACCAGATTATTAGGCTCTACGCACAAAATAATACCGCCGGGGCGCAGCACCCGCTTCATCTCGGCAATAACCTCGGTGGGATGGGGCACGTGGATCAGCAGCGTTTGACAGGTGACCAGGTCAAAGGTATTATCCTCGTAGGGCAGCTCATGGGCGTCGCCTTTTTTCAGTTCAAACTCCGCACCTTTTTTCGCAAAGTATTCCCGCAGCTCCCGGCTGCCTTTGGCCCACTTACGGTCGCTATCTACGCCGCATACCCGCGTAGGGCGGTCGTCCGAAGAGCCCAGGTAATTGACCAGCAACCGGCTCCAGTGGCATTGCCCGCAGCCTACGTCGAGCATGCTGTAGCACTCGTTCAGGCTCAAGCGCCTGGCCAGCAGTTTCAGGAAACTCTCATTCCACCAGAAATCCCGGTAGTCGCCAAAAAAGTCTTCTGAATGTCCTTTTGCCTTACTTTCTGCTTTCTTGTACTTCACGCCATTAGTGTTACAGTGTTATTAATTCTATTTTTCAAAGGTAGAAAAACCGTCTGCGAATCCGGCATTTCAGTATATTTCGTGGGGGGATCGCTCTTTATATCTTTGCAGGAGGTACCTTGCTCCGGCAATTTTATATTCTTCATTACTCCATTTTCATGAAAACAGCATTTATTTCTCTTTTACTTCTCTTGGTTGGTTCTCTCTCCTTAGGTCAGAAAAAAGCAGACCAGAAAGAATGGAAACAACTATTCAACGGCAAAGACCTCAAAGGCTGGGACGTCAAGATTCGTGGCTACGAACTCAACGAGAACTTTGGCAATACGTTTCGGGTGGAAGACGGCAAAATCGTGACCCGCTACGACGCCTATGACGAATTTAAGCAACGGTACGGCCACCTGTTCTACAAGGACAATTTCTCCTACTACCGCGTGGCGGTAGAGTACCGCTTTGTGGGCGAGCAGCCCAAGGGTGGCGAAGGCTGGGCCAAACGCAACAGCGGCATTATGGTACACGGGCAGACGGCGGCTTCGATGGGTAAAAATCAGGATTTCCCGATTTCGATCGAGGTACAGCTTCTGGGCGGATTGGACAAGGGCGAGCGTACTACCTGCAACCTTTGTACCCCCGGCACCAATGTAGTTATTGACGGCAAGCTTGTGACGCAGCACTGCATCAACTCCAAGTCACAAACTTACAACGGCGACCAGTGGGTGCGGGCTGAGGTACTGGTGCTGGGCGATTCGCTGATCCAGCACTTCGTGAACGGCGAAATGGTGCTCGACTACCAGAAGCCCCAGGTAGGCGGCGGCACGGTAAGTGGCTTTGATCCCACGCAGAAGCCGGATGGTAAACTCCTTGCGGAGGGCTCCATCTCGCTACAAAGTGAGAGCCATCCGGTAGAGTTTCGCAAGGTAGAGATTCTGGACCTGAAAGGGTGCATGGACCCAAAGGCTACCAACTTCAAGTCATACTATGTGAAGGCCGACAACTCTCTCTGTACCTACAGAAAGAAAAGAAAGTCGGAATAGCCTTTTCATTTTTGTGAACGCACCTATTCCTTTTCGAAGAAATAGGTGCGTTTTTCGTCCAGATCGTCGTAGGTGTACATGGCCCGGCGACGGTTTTTCCAGGCGTGCCGGATCAGGATAAAATCACCGATACAGCCCAGCGTATGGATCAGCAGGGTGAAGCCCCATAGAAAGTTGAGACCTGGTGCCAATAATATAA
>CATMVR010000284.1 GCA_950075905.1 uncultured Persicitalea sp.
GGGGTGCAGATATCCTCAAACGGAGGGCCGGGGGCGGGAGCCGAGATCCGAATCCGGGGCACCTCCACCTTCTCCGGTGGGGTCAACCCGCTCTATATTGTGGATGGCCAGCAGCTGGACGATATCGACAACCTGAACCCCGCCGACATCGCCTCTATCGAAGTACTGAAAGACGGTGCCTCGGCGGCCATCTACGGGTCCAAGTCAGCCAATGGCGTAGTGATCATCACCACCAAGACCGGCAAACCGGGGGAGCTAAAGCTGGATGTCGATTACTCCCGGGTATACAGCACGCTGGCCAGCTCCATCCCCACGGCCAACACCCGGCAGCGTTTCTTTTACGAAAACGTGCGGAGCGGCAATGCGCCGGATGTACGGAATGCTGATTCCCTGAGCCTTTTGTACCAGAATTCACACGATTTGCAGGCCCTGCTCACCAAGACGGGTATCCGCGATCAGGTGAATGTGTCGCTAAGCGGGGGCAGCCCCAAGATGCGCTTTTACTGGAACAACGGCTACATGAACGAAGCGGGGGTGGTATTGAACAGTAACTACAGCCGCTTCAATTCGCGCTACAAGCTGAACCTTGAACTCAACAAACGGCTCAATGCGGGTACCACCCTGAACCTCTCCTACGAGATGACCAAGGGGCTGAACGAAAATTCCGTGTTTCAGCAAATATCCGAACGGATTCCATACTTCCCGATTTTCGAGCCCAACGGCTCCTATACCCCCGAAATCGCCGGGCGGCAGAACCCCATCGCCGAAGCTCTGTTCACGCGCCGCGACCAGCGTAATTTCCGCGCCCAGGCCTTCAACTTCCTGGAACTGGAAATCCTGCCCTCTCTGACCTTCAAAACCACCCTGGGAGTGAACTTCCGGCTGAGAAAGGATAACGATTTCGATCCAACCATTGTGCAAACGGTGGGCCGTCCGGCCACCGGAACCGAATCCCAGGCGTTGAGCTACGACATTTTACAGGAGAACTACTTTAATTTCAGAAAAAAGATTGGCAACCACTCCATTGGGGCACTGGTGGGGATGTCGACCCAACGGTGGAACGACGAAATCTCCAACCTGCGGGCCATTGCTTTTCTTTCGGATAACATCGAAACCTTCAACAACGAACCGGAGCTCAACCTGGCGCAAACCAATACCGACAAGTACCGCCACTCCCTGCTGGGGGTATTCGGCGATCTTTCCTACGACTACAAGGGCAAATACCTGCTGAAAGGTACCCTGCGGCGCGACGGTTCCTCGCGGTTCGGCGCCGACAAGCGCTTCGGCTATTTTCCCTCCTTTTCGGCCGGATGGCGCATCAGCGACGAGGAATTCCTGAAAGGGGGCGCATTTTTTGACAACCTGCTGCTCCGGGCGAGCTACGCCACCACCGGCAACGAGCGGATCGGCAACTACGAGTCATTGCTGCTGTACCGTCCCGGCTTCTATTACGGGGGCATCAACGGCGTGGCCACGTTTCAGCTTTCCAACCCCAACCTGGGCTGGGAAAGCACGATATCAAGCAACGTCGGTCTTGATATTTCCGCATTTAAGTCCCGCCTGACGCTCTCAGTCGACTTCTGGAAAAAAGTCACCCGCGACCTGCTCTACGATGTACCTCTGCCGGAAGAGTCGGGTTTTACCGATGTCCGGCAGAATATTGGCTCGGTGGAAAACCGGGGGATCGACCTCAACCTGGGCGGTATAGTCTTCAGAAAAGGACGGTTCGAATGGTTCAGCAGCTTCAATATATCCTTTATCCAGAACAAGGTACTCGAACTAGCCGATGAGGATGGCTTCCAAAGCGGCAACTTTTTCATCCGGGAAGGTGAACCCCTGGGTAATTTCTTCGGGTACAAAAACATGGGCGTTTTTCCCACCTCGGAGCATAATGCCTTTGCCAACGACGGCACCCAGCTCAGCCCCGTGTTCGACGATGCCGGGAAGTTCAGCGGGTATACGCTGGGAGGAAGCCCTTACTCCGGAGATGTGAACAAAATGAAGGTAGGGAGTACCGTTCTGAGGGGGGGCGACATTTACTGGCAGGACCTGGACAACAATTTCGTGATCAACGGCTTTGACCGCCAGGTCATCGGCAACGGCCTCCCCAAGATCTTCGGCGGCTTCACCAACGAGTTCAAGTACAAAGCCTTCACCCTCGCCACCCTGATCGACTACCAGTTTGGCAACGATATCTTTCGCAATTATGATCAGCAGCGGAACGACCTGAACTCGGCCAACGAAACCCCCAGTCCCGAACGGATCGAGGGGGCATGGCTCAACAACGGGGATATTGCCGAGTACGCCAGCCTGGACCGAAACCGCACCCAAAACCGCCTGGGCCCTAACTCACAGTACGTCAGCAAAGGGGAGTACATCCGTTTGCGCAGCGTCCGCCTGAACTACCGCCTGCCGGGCCGCCTTGCCAAAAAAGCCGGATTCGTCGACAATGCCACGGTATTTGCTTCGGTCAACAACATCGTCACGTTTACGAACTATCCCGGATTCAACCCCGAGCTGGGATCAAGGGGAAACGCCCTGCAGATCGGGCAGGACAACCTCCGCTACCCCAACAAGCGGGATTTTGTGGTAGGGGTGAAAATCGGGTTTTGATTTTTTGAACAGAAGAAACAACAGTACTATGAAACCATACAAATACGCCTCCATCCTACTTCTTTGCCTGGCCCTGCTGGGAATCACCAGCTCCTGCGAGAGCATCCTGGATGAGCAACCCTTCAGCCAGCTCTCCGACGCGCAATTCTGGAAAACCAACGCCGACGCGGAAAGCGGCGTGGCGGCCATCTACGACGCCATGCAGAAAACCTACAACTCCAAGTACTACGCATGGGGGGAGTTTCGGGCCGATAACTTCGTGGCCTCCTCCACCCCATCGGCCGACGGGCTGGAGCTGCTGACCAACAGCCTTTCGGCGGCCAATGCCGGTACCCTGCGGTGGAACAATTTTTACCTCATTATTTCCCGGTCCAACATCGCCATCGAAAAAATACCCCAGATTCCCGGGTATAGCCGGCAGCTGCTGGCTGAGGCGTACGCCATTCGGGCCTACGCCTACTTCCACGCCATCCGGGTGTGGGGCGACGTACCCTTGTTTACCGAAGCCATCACGGGCCTGGACCAGGAAATCCTGAAATCGAAGACGAATGGTACCGAAATCATGACTAGTGTAATCCTGCCCGATCTGGAAAAAGCGGAGCAGTTGATGGTGCAGACGGTCAATCCCCACCGTTTTTCCAAAGCGAGCCTGTACGCGTTTCAGGGAGAGGTGTACATGTACCTGCAGGATTTTGCCAAGGCCAAAGCGGCGCTGACCCGCCTGGTTGGCCTGAACGCGTTCAGCCTTACTACCACGCGGGAAGCCTGGGCCAAGATGTTTCTGAACGATCCCGGACAGGGCGGCAAATTTATGACCGGCCCCGAGTTAATCTTTTCCATCCGGTACAACGTGACCGAGGACACCGACCGGTCGGGAATTTACAGCGTGTTTTTTGCCGGGTTACCCAACTACTACATCGCCCCGGCGCTGGAAAACCGGTGGCTCGCCGAATTTCCGGTCGACTCGCTGGGCTGGGTGACCAGGTACCCCAACTTTGCCCCCAAAACCAAAGGCATCGACGGCAAACCCGTCTACGGTGACTGGCGCTACCTGGAAAGCCGGGAGGCCGGCCGGCAAATCGGCCTGGCGCGCCTGGCCAAGTACACCAAGACCAATCTTTCCCCCTCCTTTGACGATAGCGACATTCATGTGTTCCGCTACGCCAATTCCCTGCTGCTGCTGGGAGAGGCGGAAAATCAGCTGGGCAATGCCGCAAAAGCCATTGAGTACGTGAATCAGGTGCGCACCGCCCGGCAGCTCCCCCTTGTGAAAGCATCAGACTACACCACCAAGGCCGCCGTCGAAAACCTGATTCTGAACGAAAGACAGCTCGAACTGATCGGGGAGGGCGTACGCTGGTGGGACCTGCGCCGCACCGGCAAGACCGTGGAAGTGATGGGACCCATCAACGGCCAAACCGAGGCCAAGCTGCTGTTCCCTATCTTTGACAAGCACCTGATCGACAATCCTAAACTCACCCAAACCCCGGGATACTGACCCTAACTTTTTTCAACTATGAAGACTAAGCAATTATTTCATTTTTTCATTTTGTTGGGAGGACTCTTTCTTTTGACTGGCTGCGATCTGGAGATTCAGAAGCCCTACGACTTTCAGCCCGAGGTGTTTCCGCTGGCTACCTTCGAGGACCAGACAGTGTGGGAATGGCTGCAGACTCAGCAAAGCCCCAACGGGCTGGCAGCCGTGGATCAGTACAAGTTCGATTTCCTGATAGAAGCTATCCAGCTTACGGGCATGCAGGAGGAGTTTAACCGCAAGGGTGACAAAAGAACCTTCCTGCTCCTGAACAACAATGCCTTCGATGACGCCAACGAGATACTTCAAACCCTAACCGGCTCCACGAAAGGTAGCTTGAAAGCTGCCAATGCGGCCCGCCTCCGGAATGTGCTGATGTACCATATCGTAGAGGAGTACGTATTGCAGATACCTACCCTGGAAGTAATCAATCAGGAGTACATGTTCCAGACGATGATTCCGGGAGAGGATGGCCTGATCGTTATGAAAAGGAATGACCGTTACTCCATTTCGGTCAATAATACCAGCAGCCTGAGCACCACGGCCCGGGCGGCCAACGTACGGTCGCATAATTTTAGATTCAATAACGGCATTGGCCATATTCTGAACGACTACGTAAGAAACCGGCCTTTCTAGGCAAAGGAGGAAGACAGCCGGTATGCCCGGGTTTCGTTCGGAAATCAGGGTATACCGGCTGATTCATTACCGGGTCTTCCCCCTTTTTTTCGTCTATATACTTGATAAACATGAGGTATTTCGAATGACACGAATTTTTCTTTCCGCTGTAACCCTATTCTCCCTTTGGGCGTTTGCGGCCAATGACTCCTCCCGGGCCCAAACGGTTGAACGCCCCATGATCTGGGTAAAGGCCTCCGACCGGGAGGCTATTCTGGACAAGATCAAAACCCAGCGCTGGGCCGGCGAATACTACCGCGCCTTCAAAAAACGGGTGGAGGATGATCTTAAACTCCACCAGCAGGATGCCGGCAGGTACCTCGACAAGATGCCGCTGGATTGGAACAAGGGCAGGGACAAAATCCCCCCGCTAGTCCCCATTACCGGCTTTAACAGCTCGTTTGGTAACGCACGTCAGGACGTGCTGAACTATCTGCTCACGGGCGTCGATTGCGCAGTCCTTTACTATCTGACCAACGACGAGGCTTACGCCCAGCTGAGCCTGGATGTGCTTCATACGTTCTTAGAGGGCCTTGTGCAGCTTCAACCCAGCGCCAAAGGGCACAATGGCGGAGGATACCTGTATCCGGAGGATCACCTGCGGGAAGCACGCGAAATAGGAGCGGCTATTCCCATCCTGTACGATTTTGTGTACCCCTACCTCCAAAAAGGAGGGAGACCCTACGATGTTGCGCAAAAAAAGAAAGTGGAATTTTCGCAGCCCCACGCCGAAACGGTGTTCAAAACCTACATAAAACTGGCGTTGGAGCAGGGAATCGTTGACTGCAACTGGCCCGTGCTGGAATCATCGAGCCTGGTGGGCAATACGCTGGCCCTGCGTGATGCCGCCGAGCGAAACAACTACCTGGACTACTACCTTACGAAAAACACTCCAAACCAGGACGCACTAAAAAAAGTGGCCGGGCATTACCTCGACTACGAGGGCTACTGGCCCGAAAGTCTGGGATACTCCAAGGCGGTTGCCTCGCTTTCGACCTACCTCATGACCCTCCTGACCCGGTACGACCGGAGCCTGGATCTGGGTAACAAGTACCCGCAGGTTCCGTTTGCCCTGTCTACGCCCTACTACCTCACCTACCCCAACGGTGACGAGTCCGTACTCTTCGGCGACGGGCATCGCCACTTTGAAGCGGATTATGAGTCGTTTGAGGCGGCCTACCACCTGGGCCAAATCAGCCAGAACAAGAAAATGGTCACCGAGTTTGGCAACCTCCTGAACAGTGCCATTCATAAAAAGGCTTATGATCGGGCAGAACTCAGAAAGAGGGGTACAGGTGCCGAGGTATACCGCGAGCCGCTCCATTTGCTCTGGCACGCCCCAAAACTGGATGGCGAGGTGAAAGACTACCCCCTGCCCGTGACGGACGAGCTACCCTTTGCGGGCATGACGCTGCAGCGAAACCTCTCCTCCACCGGAGACCCCAGGGATGCCCTGATGGGCTTCGTGGGTGGGGGCGCTCACGTGCACGGCCACGGCTCGGGCATGCACATGGAGCTGTACGGGCAGGGCTATGTTCTGGGCCCCAAGGCCGGCAGGGGTACCTACACCACCGACCTCCACGAAAACTACTATCGCCTATTTGCGAGCCACAATACCGTGGTGGTCAACGGGGCCTCCCAAACAGACGGAAACTGGGTGAACCTGGGCATGAACCGGGTGGAACGGCTGGCCGCCGAACCCGGCGTTCGGGAAAAGCCCGTGTCGGAAAACCATTCGTTCAGCAACAGCCGGTTTCGGGACGACCGGGGAGACAAAGCCGAGGCCACACAGGAGCGCACCCTGGGCCTTATCCGTACTTCCCCCACCAC
>CATMVR010000285.1 GCA_950075905.1 uncultured Persicitalea sp.
CGAAGTCCTTCTTCCCGGTACATATCAAACATCTCGGGGGTAATCCACTCCATCACCTCGTGGTGCATCTTGGTGGGCTGCAGGTACTGGCCCAGGGTCAGGATGTCCAGGCCGTTCTCGACCAGGTCGTCCATAGCTTTGAATACCTCCTCGGGAGTCTCACCCAGGCCCAGCATGATGCCCGACTTGGTGCGTTGCCGGGCCTCCTTGGTGCGGCGAATCTGCTCGAGGCTGCGGGCGTACTTAGCCTGAGGCCGCACACCACGATAGAGTCTCTCGACGGTTTCCATGTTGTGCGATACCACCTCCTGCCCCCCTTCGATCATCCGGTGCAGGGCATCCCAGTTGTTTTTCACGTCCGGGATCAGTGTCTCGATGGTCGTTTCGGGGCTTTGCTCCTTCACCTGCACTACCGTTTGGTACCATATCTCGGCGCCCCGGTCTTTTAGTTCGTCACGATTCACGGAGGTAATCACGGCGTGCTTCACACCCATGAGCCGGATGGCCTCGGCCACGCGCTGCGGCTCGTCGGTATCGTACTCGTTGGGACGGCCCGTGGCTACGGCGCAGAAGCTGCAGCTACGGGTACACACGTTGCCCAGTATCATAAACGTGGCCGTGCCGGCCCCCCAGCACTCGCCCATGTTGGGGCAGCTGCCGCTCTCGCAAATCGTATGCAGCTTGTAGGTATCCACCAGCTGGCGCACCCTCAGAAAATCGGGGCCCGCCGGCAGCTTCACGCGCAGCCAGTCGGGTCGTTTCTTACGTTGGGAGGGTATTACGGGTAATTCTATCATGAAATTATCTTATTTTCAATAAAAGGCCTTTGTCCGGTTGTTTGTTCGGACAAAAGTAAAAATTAATTCAAAGTCGGAGGTAGCCTATTTTTTGTTCCCGAAATAGAGCGTCACGTAGCCCGAGGTAAAGAAGCTGCGGTTATCGGCAAAGGGCATGATCACAATCTTACGGGAAAAAGCCTCCGCAATAAAGCCTATTTCGAGGCCGGTCATGTTATCCCGAAAAGCGCTCAGTTCGAAGCTCAGGGCCGTTTTTACATGCAGGCCGGGCACAATCTTTGTTTTATCGAAGCCCTGAAAGAAACTTCCTGCCCCAATGATCAGCTCGGTTTGGGCGTGCTTGACAGGATCGTAAGGCTCCGACACGATAACCCCCGGCCGCTGCTGAAACTGAATGACGTAAGGTTTTTCAAGACCCAGCGAGGGCCCGGCGGCCAGTATACCACTGATGGAAATACCCTCGTCGGCATGCCGGTTGAAGAACATGATCTCCCGGCCGTATTCGGGACGAATGACAAAAAGATAGTTTTGCTTTCCGTACGTAAAACGTGAGCCTGTTACGAAGTTCTGGGACGATATTTCCTTGGGGTGCTTGACGTTGACCAGCTCCAGCGCCAGATATCTGAACTGCTGCTTGCCGAACAGAGTGCCTGGCAAAGATTTTGAGCTGCGTAGCACCACTCCCCCCAGAATTCCGGAGTTGGTGTTGGTAGTTACGCCAATGGAGGAAAGGGCATTATACGTTTCTATATCCGAATCCTGAGCTCCCCGCCTTTGCGACCATGCGGTTGTAGATAAAAAAAGCAGCACCGCTGCCAGTAGTAGATTATTCCTTTGCTTCATGAGTGAATGCCCTTCCTGATACAATTTACAAGTGAAAATAGAGAAATTTGTTGGATTCTCTACTCTGTAACGTATCTATTTAACGGTTTTTTATAAATTTATGTTCTTTTCCTTTAACAGAAACTTATGCCAACGATCAAAACCGAATACCTGGGCGACTTGCGTACCCAGGCTACCCACCTGCAGTCAGGCACTCAGCTACTTACCGATGCTCCCACCGATAACCAGGGTAAAGGGGAGGCGTTTTCGCCCACCGACCTCGTGGCCGGGGCGCTGGGAAGCTGCATGATGACAATCATGGGCATTGTGGCCCGGCGTGACGCCATTGACCTCAAAGGCTCAGAGATGGAAATAACCAAGGTGATGTCTGCCGAGGCACCCAGGCGCATAGCCCGGGTTGAAATCCGCATGAGCATGCTATCGGATCGCCTCCTTACAGAAGCAGAACAGACCAAACTGGAAAGGGCGGCCTATACCTGTCCCGTAGCGTTAAGCCTGCACCCCGATATTGCACAAGATGTTACGTTTTCCTGGAAGATCGGACAGGAGGCCTGATACGTTTCAAATGATAAAAATACGGGGTGGGGCTACTTGCTCCCACCCCGTATTTTTTATCCTACGTTGATACCACTCAGCTGCTGGCGGATGTCGTCAAAGCTGATTTCGAAATGGGAAGCATCGTAGATACACTCGCCTTTCGAAATCACCAGTACCTGCGGCGACTGGTGGGGTACATCAAACTGGCTGGCTATCTGCCCCGACACCGCCCGGTTGGCGATCAGGTCGAGGTAGTAAGGAACGGTATCGCCCACTTCGCTTTCTTTCCAGTTTCTTTCCAGACGCGCCAGCGATGTAGCGCTGATGGAACAGCGGGTACTGTGCTTAAAAATCAGCACCGGATGCTCCCGGGACTCCTCCACCAGGGTTTCCAGCTGCGACTCAGCGGTAAGTTTTTTCCAATTCATAATAGGCAAAATATAGATTGATTTCGGAAGAACAGATTTTTTATCTTCCGAATCAGAACCCCCATTGGGCCAAAAAAAGTTTCAATGTAAGTTCCTCGTATCCAGTTTCTGGATCATTTCGTTGGAAAGGGTATCTCCATAGACGCCATAGGCACTCACCAGAGTACCCTTCAATCCACCCCGAGACTCGATCACATACAGGATCGACATGTCGGAGGGGTTAGTCATGCCCTCAAAGCGGTGTACCCCCACTATGTCAAACTCGGCGGGCGAAAGCACTACCGTTTCGTCATCTACGGTACTTTGCAGGCCGTTGGAGGCCAGGTTAAAATCGTACTGGTAGCCTTTCTCTTTCAGATCTTCCAGGGCTTCTACCATGGTATCGTAATCTTTTTCGTTCGGTTGCGCTTTCATGTTCGTTTGGTCTATTTGGTTGCTGTTTGAAATAAGATGGGTAGTTTTGCGAAAACTTTATCTGCCTTCCCGTTGTCCGGTTTACTCTATCGTCTCTCTGTAAAAGGCTATGCCGCGCTCATGCACGTGGCGGCGCGTGTGCACCCCAAAGCCCGCCAATGGGTACAGGGGCGGAAGGGACTAATGCACCAGCTCGCCACGCAGTTGGGCCCGCTTGTGCAGGGGCGACCAGTCGCCTGGTTTCACGCGGCTTCGCTGGGAGAATTTGAGCAGGGACGTCCGGTCATCGAGGCATTTCGCCGCCAATACCCTCACTACTTTATTTTTGTTACGTTTTTTTCTCCCTCCGGCTACGAGGTACGAAAAAACTATGCCCAGGCCGATTATGTGAGCTATTTACCCATCGACACGCCCGCCCACGCGCGGCAGCTCGTTGGGCTTCTGAAACCCCGGATTGCCTTTTTCATCAAGTATGAGTTTTGGTACTACTACCTGCGCGAGCTTCGGGCTCAGGGTACGGCTATTCTGTCTTTCTCGGCTATTTTCCGGCCGGGACAGCTGTTTTTCAAATCCTACGGAGGTTTTTACCGGGGGCTGCTGCGCTATTTTGACCAAATTCTGGTACAAAATGCCGAGTCTGAAGCTTTGCTGCGTGGCATCGGGATAGCGCAGGTGACCCAAGCAGGAGATACCCGTTTTGACCGGGTGAAGCAAATTGCCGAAGCCGCCCGCGACCTGCCCGAGATCGCCGCTTTTGTTGGTGAGAATCCCTGCCTGGTAGTGGGCTCGGCCTGGGAGGCCGACCGGGCCGTACTGGCGCCGGCACTGAACTCCCTGCCCGCGCTGCGGGCAGTCATCGCTCCGCACGAAATCAAGGAGCCGGACCTGCAGCGCTGGGAGCAGACGCTGGACGGAGCGGTGCTACGGTACTCGGTCTACAAGGCGGCGGGCTTTGACAGCTCAGCTTTTGCCGCTGCCCGCTACCTGCTGGTAGATAACATCGGCATGCTGTCGTCGCTGTACCGCTACGGGCAGATAGCCTACATTGGCGGGGCCTTTGGGAGCGGGCTGCACAATATTCTGGAAGCCGCTACTTTTGGGCTGCCCGTGCTGTTTGGCAACAAACGCTACCAGAAGTTTCAGGAGGCCGTAGATCTGATTGGACAGGGCGGAGCCTGGGCCCTGGAAGACACCCTTGCCGTGGAACAGAAGCTTCGGGAGCTGCTGGATGCTCCCCCGGCGCGCGAAGCCGCCGGGGCCGTGTGCCGGGCCTATGTGCACGACCATACCGGGGCAACCGAGGCGGTCATGCAACGGGTAAAAGCTTATCTGGAAAAATAGCTAGCTAAATTCCTTCACCACCAGATCTTCGATAAGGTGCGCCTGCACGCCCCACAGCCGGGCTTTACTGCCCAGCTCGGAAATCCGGATCGACAGGGAGTTTTTGAAGTCCGACAGGCAGTACTTGTGGATGGCCTGCTCTACCGGGTTTGAGATGTACGGCCCTGCCTCGGCCAGTACGCCCGTTACGATGACTATTTCCGGGTTGAACAGGTGCACCGCCGTGGCAATGCCCTTGCCCAGCTCCATGCCCAGCCGACTGAGCAGATCGATGCTGAACTCGTCGCCGTTATGGGCGGCTTTGATAATGTGGTGCGTTTCGAGGGGCTCCCCTTCTTTCAGTAGCTGGGGGAGTATGGTCATCCGGCCCGCCCGAATGCCCTCGCGCGCCTGCCGGATCAGGGCAAAGCCCGAGGTAATGGTATCGAGACAACCAATCTTGCCGCAGTGGCAAAGCAGCCCGTCGGGCTGTACCTGAATATGCCCCAACTCGCCGGCAAAGCCCGTAGCGCCATTGTACACTTCGCCTTTCAGCAGAATACCCAGCCCCACGCCCCAATCAATATTGACGGTGAGCACGTGCTTTTTGCCCTTGGCCAACCCAAAACGATGCTCACCGATGGTGGTAGCGTGGGTATCGTTGATCAAGGCTATCGGCAAGCCAAAGTACCCTTCCAGGCGGGCAGCAAGCGACATATCTGACCGGGTCAGGTGCGGGTAGGTTTGATTTACCCCTTTTTTAACATTGATCAACCCGGGCATCGACATGCCAATTCCCCAGAGTTTTTCGCGTTTGATGCCCTGTGCTTTCAGAAAACCATCTGTTTCGCCGATGAGTGCGTCCAGAAAATCCTCCGAGTCTTCCAGCTTCAGGTCTACCTGCTTCTTCACAATCAGCTGATTGGCCAGGTCAAACACCACCAGCTGCGTGTCGTGCCGGTTGATATCCATGATCAGGGTAAAGTACTTCTGAGCGTTCAGCCCGTACAGCACGGGTGGCCTGCCCGCGCGGGCCGGGCCCGTTCCGGTCTCCGTGACCCACCCTTCTTTCATGAGGTCATTCACAATGCCGGTAGCCGATGGAATACTGGCGTGGAACAACCGGGCCATTTTGTTGATAGACGTTTGGCCGGACTGGTATAGTTCAAGAATCAGGTTGCTCCTCAGGCGATTTCTGCGAATGTCAATGACGGAACTGATTTCCTCTGAAATAGATGTCATAAGATGTTAGGGCAGGTTTAGGTTATCCAAGTTAAAGGGGCTTCGAGACCTCTGCCAGGAGTGGCATCTTCCCGAAGTCATTAGGAAAAGTAAAGTTACGATTTATTATAAATAAATAGAAATTCAGGGCTCATTTATTAAAATAAATTAATAAAGAGTTTTATAAAATGTCTTGTTGACAAGAAATGTTTAAATTTATAGCATTTCGGGTTAAATCTTCACTATTTGAAGACTCGAATGCGACTTTTTTATGGGGAATAGTATCTTCGTGGGATAGTTGGGAAGGGGCCCAACCGTTTTTGGCCCGAAAATTTGCTGTAAATAGTCGTGCATAGCTTCTGCCCGATTAAAGGCTGACTAACCGGTATATTTACTTTCAAACTCTTTAAACAAGGACAACTCGCTTTTGGAAAAAGGATTAGTGATGCGCTCCACCGGCTCGTGGTACGACGTACGGGACAGTCAGGGGCATTTGTGGCAATGCCGCTTGAAAGGGAAGTTTAAGATCAAAGGTCTAAAAGTGACCAACCCCATTGCCGTGGGCGACAAGGTACTGTTTGACGTAGAAGACGAAACCGAAAATACGGGTATTATTCTGGACATTGAGCCCCGGGAAAACTAAATTGTACGGCAGTCGGTACACAAAACGGCCCACGCCCACATGCTGGCGGCTAATGTGGATCAAGCTATCCTGGTCGCTACGCTGTATTTTCCGCGCACTTCGCTGGGCTTTATCGACCGTTTTCTGGTCACGGCCGAGTCGTTCCGAATCCCGGTGATTCTAATTTTCAACAAGCAGGACCTGCTCTCTCCCGAAATGCTTGATTTTCAGAACGAACTGATGGAGCTATACGAAGATTTGGGATATACCTGCCTGACTACCAATGCCCTGGGCAACGAAGGGGTGGAAGAAGTACGGACTCTGCTGAAAAATAAAATTTCGGTGCTGTCAGGACACTCCGGAGTGGGCAAGTCGTCGCTGATCAACGCGTTGACGGGTCGCAAGGGGCTGGCGCGCACATCGAACACGCCGGGCCGGACGCAGGAGCTGAATTTCTTCGAGG
>CATMVR010000286.1 GCA_950075905.1 uncultured Persicitalea sp.
GCCGGAAATACAGAAGCGCGTTCGCCGGTCGGCGCCGGCGACCACCGAAGGAGCGCAGCAATGAGCAACAAACTGATCATTCTCGGTGTCGTCGTCATCGTGCTCGGCTTCATCGTGTCCGACGCCATGTTTACCGTGCACCAGACCCGCCAGGCCCTGGTGATGCAGTTCGGCCGGCCGGTCAATGTGATCCGGGATCCCGGGCTGAATTTCAAGATGCCGTTGATTCAGGACGTCGAGTTATTCGACAACCGCATTCTGGACCTCGATCCGCCGGCGCAGGAAATTCTTCCCCCGGACCAGAAACGGATCAACGTGGATTCCTTCGTCCGTTACAAAATCGTGGATCCGCTGGAATTCAAGAAGAAGGCGGTAACCACCACCAACTTCCTGCAGGTGTTCGGTAAGTACCTCATCAAGTCAGCCCCGGATATTCAGCGCCGGGCTATACCAGTACTGGAAAGCCTGGCCCGCAACAGCCCCGCTTACTTTGTGAGATTCGGCGCGTATCAGGTATTGGGCCTGCTTACTGATATTCAGGGTGTAGCCTCTATCCGCAAGGACATTCGCAGCAACGAGCGTGATCCCAAACTCAAAGAAATGTACAGCCAGTTTGGGGAGTTTTAACAGTCATGCTGTGAGTAAGAAAAACATCCGAACCTTATACTACATTACCTCTTTTGCTTACTAGTCCTGACAAGCTGCACGTCTGATTTTCCGGAAGCAGTTACCGGCAGAAAATCCGCTTCCTTACATAAGAAAAGGCCTCCATTCTGTTATATCTTCTTGACAAGGTATACAGAATACCGTATTTTTATACAAACGATCTGCTTGTTTACGTGGGGCATTCCTGCCGGTTACTGGATTTACCCTGTCAATTTGGGCTCTTTCCGCCAATCGGCATGATTGTTTTGGCTTCTGGCGTAGTTTTCCTGCCAACAAACCCTTTATTTCAGGATAAAACGAATACAAATTACTATGGAAAAGACAAGAGAAGACATCATAAAAGACATTGCCGACAATCACGAAGTCAGCATAGGCTCCGTAGCCATACTGCTCAGTGGCCTGGAAACAACCGGTGGCACCCAGGTACAATTCAACATGTCCGAACTGGGTGGTATGGGACAGTGGCAACCCGGTATGGTCATGGTGGGCGATATGTTTAATTCCTCCCTCAAACAAAAAGTGGACCGGATCTGTACCGAACTATCGGCCTGGGTTCGTACCCAACCGAAAGAACAACCTCCTCAGACAGCTTCTTTCATTACCAGCGATAGTCCGGCTACCTTCAAGGGGAGCCAAAATAACTCTCACTATGCCTACCATGCTTCCGACAAACGGCTTGTGATTGAAAACAACGGCAAAACTACCCTCTACGACACTACGGGCTACCCACTCACGGGAGTGCAGCAGTCGCAGGATGGCAGCGGCAAGCACCTCAGCTTTACCTACCCCGGCGGTACGGTGCAGCTGATCGATCTGAAAGAGATCTCCGCAAAGAAGGGCACTGGCGGCGAGAAGAAGGAAGATAGCAAAGAAAAATAGTGGCGGCCCCTAAGGCAGGTCCCATCCCCTAAAAAGAAGAGCGGCCCGGTGAGTACCGGGCCGCTCTTCTGGCAAAATAGCAATAGCCTTATGGCATGTCGCCAACGCAGAGCGCCTTACCAGCCCTGGCCACTAGTCAGGCAGGTTAAAACGCTCCTTTGCTTCCTCGTAGGTGAGCTTTTCGTAGCTAATCCGGGCGGCTTGTCCTCCTGGAATCAGTACATAGCGAAACTCAAAGTTGGGTGAGGGAGGCACCGGCGGTCTGATGGGCGTAGACCATATCCTGATCCGGTTCAGAACAACCGAAAAGTCCAGTAGCTCCTCGGTAAACTGGGCGTATATCGTTACCGGCAGCTGCCGCATCTGATTGTTATCCGTAGTTAGCTTGGTGTACACCAGCACTACTCCGCGGTCCAGAATCTCCTGGGACAAAGCCGGGGCGTTGATATCAAAAAAAGAACGGTTTACTCCAAATACATTTGCGGGTTGCCACCCACCCCAGTTGGTAGACTTGGTCCAGCTGGAATAAATCACATTGGCGGTTCCTGTAGGTCCTGCGGGCCCTTGCGGGCCGGCGGGGCCCTGCGCTCCATTCTGTCCGGCCGGTCCCACCGGCCCCTGCGGTCCTTCGCAGGCGCTTACCCCAAGCAGAAGGCCCGCCACGAGGCACATTCCAACAAGTTTTTTCATCATGTTCTTTCCGTAAATTTCTGACATAGCATACAAATTTTGCCCGAATATCCTGATTTGAGCAGACATTAACAAAAAATGCACCAACATTGGCCTTTCGCGGAAGTTTGTATTCCTGGCAAGTTGTCCTACTTTTGGGCCCGGATCGTATCTTTGAGGACCAAACCGGTCGTACCAGAAAGCCTCCGGCGACTGTATATTTTCTGCTTTCAGCTATGTCAAAACCTACCCAGACTCTTTTTTTGCTTGATGCCTTCGCGCTCATTTACCGGGCCCATTTTGCGTTTATCAAATCCCCGCGCATTACGTCTACAGGCATGAATACCAGCGCCGTATTTGGCTTTACCAATACCCTGCTTGAAGTACTGAAAAAAGAAAAGCCCACGCACATGGGCGTAGTTTTCGACACCCCCAAGCCTACCTTTCGGCATGTGCAGTACGAAGCCTACAAAGCCCAGCGCGAAGCCCAGCCCGAGGATATCACCATTGCCATACCCTACGTAAAAAAACTGGTTGACGCCCTCAACATTCCCTGCCTGCACCTGGACGGCTACGAGGCTGACGATGTCATTGGCACGCTCGCTAAGAAGGCATCCCGGCAGGGCTTCGAGGTGTTTATGATGACGCCTGACAAAGACTACGGCCAGCTGGTGGAGGAGCACGTATACATGTATAAGCCAGCCTTCATGGGCAAAGGCGTTGAAAAACTAGGCATTCCCGAAATACTCGATAAATGGAAAATTGAGCGGATTGAGCAGGTGACCGACATCCTGGGTCTGATGGGCGATGCCGTCGATAATATTCCGGGCGTACCAGGCGTAGGCGAGAAAACCGCTCAGAAGCTCATTGCCCAGTATGGCAGCATCGAAAACCTCATTGCCCATGCCGACGAGGTACCCGGCAAGCTGGGAGAAAAAATCCGGGCCAATACCGACCAGGCACTGCTGAGCAAGGAGCTGGCCACTATTCACGTAGAAGTACCCATTGACTTTGACCCCAGCGCTCTCCTGTGCGAAGCCCCCGACCGCGAAAAGGTCACTGTCCTGTTTGACGAGCTGGAATTCCGTACCCTGCGGGCCCGGGTGCTTGGTGATGACCCCGCCCCCAGCAAGGCACCGGCTACCCCCACCCGGGGGCAGCTGGATCTGTTTGGTGCCAGCGCCGACCCCTCCCAGGTAATCAGCGCTTTCGAAGCCGCCAAATCTGCGACAGACTCTGAGGTAGCAGCGGTACCCTCCACTACCCGGACCATTGCCACTACCTACCACAGCTACCAGACGGTAGACACGCCCGAGCTGATGAATAGTCTGGCCTACTACCTGGGTGAACAGGAATCTTTCTGCTTCGATACCGAAACCACTTCGCTGGATGCCCTGGACGCCGACCTCGTGGGGCTGGCGTTTTCGTACCGTCCCGGCGAAGCCTTCTACGTACCCGTACCCCCCGAGCGGGAGCGCGCGCAGCAGATCGTTGAGATATTCCGCGGAGTGCTGGAAAACCCCGAGATCACCAAGATTGGTCAGAATCTAAAATACGATCTGCTGGTATTGAGCAACTACGGCGTGGAGCTGGGCGGAAAACTAGCCGATACCATGCTGGCTCACTATCTGATCGAGCCCGAAAAACGCCACGGCATGGACCGCCTGGCGGTGCAGTACCTCAACTACGAGCCGGTATCCATCGAGGAGCTGATCGGAAAGAAGGGCAGCAAGCAGGGAAATATGCGGGATGTACCCGTGGCCGAGATTACGGAGTACGCCGGCGAAGACGCCGACATTACCTTGCAGCTCCATCAGGTACTGATCCCCGAGCTGGCGCAGAAACAGGCGGTAAAACTCTTTGAAGGCGTTGAAATGCCCCTGGTACAGGTACTGGCGAGCATGGAGAGCGAGGGGGTACGGGTAGACACCGACGCCCTGGCCCAAATGTCGGCCGAGCTGGAGAACGACATCAAACTACTGGAAACGGATATATTTGCTTCGGCCGGCTCGGAGTTCAACCTGAACTCTCCCAAGCAGTTGGGCGAGGTACTTTTTGATAAAATGCGGCTGGTTAAAAATCCTAAAAAGACCAAAACCGGGCAGTACGCTACGGGCGAGGATATCCTGTCGGACCTGGAAAGCGAGCATGAGATAGCGCGCAAGATTCTCGACTACCGCGAATTGCAAAAGCTAAAATCTACCTACGTGGATGCCCTGCCAACGCTGATCAACCCCCGAACAGGGCGGATCCATACCTCGTATAATCAGGCAGTGACCGCTACCGGGCGGCTCAGCTCTACCAATCCCAACTTGCAGAACATCCCCATCCGCACGGCCCGGGGCCGCGAAATCCGCAAGGCGTTTGTACCCCGCTCGGAGGAGTATCTGATTCTGTCGGCCGACTACTCGCAGATCGAGCTGCGGATTATGGCGGCGTTCAGCGGCGATCCCAGCATGATCGAAGCCTTCAACCAGGGCCGCGACATTCACGCTACTACGGCCAGCAAGGTGTTCAAAGTAGCTCTGGAGGAGGTCACTTCCGACATGCGCCGCAAGGCCAAGATGGTCAACTTTGGTATCATCTACGGCATTTCGGCCTTTGGGCTGGGCCAGCGCCTGGGTATACCGCGCGGCGAGGCCTCTGACATCATCAAAGCCTACTTTGAGGAGTTTCCGGCGGTGAAGCAGTACATGGACAGTATCATCGAAAAAGCCCGCGAATGCGAGTACGCCGAAACCATCCTGGGCCGGCGCCGGTACCTGCCCGACATCAACTCGCGCAATCAAACCAACCGGAGCTTTGCCGAGCGCAACGCCATCAATGCTCCCATTCAGGGCTCGGCCGCGGATATGATCAAGCTGGCCATGATCAATATCCACGATTTTATCCGGAAAGAAAAGCTTAGTTCGCGCATGATATTGCAGGTTCATGACGAATTGGTATTCGACGTGCACCGCGACGAGCTGGATTTCCTGAAAGAAAACGTTGAGCTACTAATGCAAAATGCCCTTCCCATGGAGGTAAAAATGGAAACGGGCATTGGTTCCGGTGCCAACTGGCTGGAAGCGCACTAGTATCCCCTGAATTTCAGAGGTCTATCTATTTATCCAAAACTATATCCGGCCCTAAAAACAATTACTATTTTTTGGACAGGTGGTTATTCATTGGCCCCAAAAAAAATGTTTTTGTGTGGCATACTAGTATAATTCGAAACAGGGCTTCTTTTATCATCAATAATCGACTGATTAAAAGGCGGTTACTGAATATATAAAAGTTGTTGTATGCTTGTAGCGCCACCCAAACAGACGGGTAAACTAACTGACGATCAGATTCAGTGGCAGCGATTTTTGAAAGGAAATGTAGTTGCTTTCGAATATTTAATGACTACGCACTTTCGGGCGCTGTTTAGCTACGGCCTGAAATTTTCTCCCGATGAGGAGTTTGTAAAAGATACCATTCAGGATTTGTTTCTGTATATCTGGGAAAAACGGCGAAACCTGAGCGCCGATGTGCCGGTAGCCGCCTACCTAATGGCCTCCCTGCGGCGCATGATGAACCGCTCCTCGGTAAAAAGCCCCTTTCTGCAACTCTCCTATGAGAATCATCCCGACCTCTTCGATGTCAAATTCAGCGTCGAAAAAGAGTACATCCGGCACGAAACGTCGCGCCTGATGAGTCAGCGACTCAAACTCACGCTCGAAAAACTGCCACCCCGTCTCAAAGAAGTTATTTACCTCAAATTTTATCAGGAGCTGAGCCGCGAACAGATCGCGGTAATCATGAATATTACTCCCCAAACGGTTTCTAATCTTTTGCAGATTGCCATGAAAAAATTGCGGAAGCACTGGAAAGCCGAATTTTTTATATCTCTTCCCTGACGCCCTATTTTACTAAAAACCAGTTTGTTAAGGACTATTTAACGGCTTTGTCCTAGCAATTCTAAAAAAAGTTTAAAAAAGTAATGGTATCTCCGGCAAGGTTTCGTCTATACTTAGACAAAACCAATGTCGCTGTATGGACCACTTCCGTTACTACTGCTCTGAGGATTTTGTGTGGGACGACCTGTTTCGGGCCTGGGTATTGACACCCACCGCCGAAAACAAGCGGGTGTGGAGTCAGTGGCTACGTGATCACCCCGAGAAGAGTTTTACGGTTAGAGTTGCCAGGGAAGCTATCCTGGCTTTGCAATGCGAAGAGCCCCGCCTCACCGACCGCGATATGAAGGAGCGGGTCAAAGAAATTCTTGATCAAATACCCTAAGCAATCTAATTAATCCTGTACTAATAATAACCAATGTTTCACCTATAAACTAAACCTGCCTATTCAAAAACAGACTACGTTCTAAATAAAAAAGAGTCGAAAATGTTGCCGCATTTCCGACCCTATCA
>CATMVR010000287.1 GCA_950075905.1 uncultured Persicitalea sp.
GTCGATGGCCCGGGCGTGGTCTTCCACATAGAGCCAGTCGCGCACGTTCTCGCCCTTGCCGTAGACGGGCAGGGGCCTGTTCTGCATGATATTATGGATCATCAGCGGAATAAGCTTCTCGGGGAAGTGGTTGGGGCCGTAGTTGTTGGAGCAGTTGGAGATCACAACCGGCAGACCGTAGGTATTGTGATAGGCCCGTACGAAGTGGTCAGACGAGGCCTTGGACGCCGAGTACGGCGACCGGGGGTCGTACTTGGTGGTTTCCAGGAAAAACTCGTTGGGATCGTGGAGCTCGCCGTATACCTCGTCGGTGGAGACATGGTAGAATAAATGGTTCCCCAGGTCGCCTTTCCAGGCCTTGCGGGCGGCGTTGAGCAGATTGACGGTGCCGATCACGTTGGTGACCACAAAGGCCATGGGGTCGCTGATGGAGCGGTCCACGTGCGACTCGGCCGCCAGGTGCACCACGCCCTGGAAGTCATGCTCTCCGAAAAGTGAGTCGATAAAAGCCGCGTCGGTGATGTCTCCCTTGACGAACGTATAGTTGGGGGCGTCCTCGATGTCGCGCAGGTTCTCGAGATTGCCCGCGTAGGTGAGCGCGTCGAGGTTGTAGATGAGGTAGTCGGGGTACTGGTTCACAAAGCGGCGCACCACGTGGGAGCCAATGAAGCCCGCGCCGCCGGTAATGAGTATCTTTTTCATGGTAAGTTTATTTCTTGGTTATTTTTTGTTGCCAACGCCAGGCGTCGCGCAATGAATCCGCCAGGGTTTTCTCGGTTTTCCATTTCAATACCGTATTGGCCTTGTCAGACTGCGCCCAGATTTTCTCTACGTCGCCCGGTCTTCGGGGGCCAATGTGGTAGTTGAGTTTCAGGTTGTTGGCTTCTTCAAAAGTTTTGATCAGTTCCAGTACCGTATTGCCTTGCCCGGTACCGACGTTAAATACGTCGTAGTAGTTGGGCTCGCTTTGCCCGTTCAAAAGCTCCAGTGCTTTCACATGCGCCTTAGCCAGGTCTACTACGTGGATAAAATCCCGGACGCAGGTACCATCGGCCGTATCGTAGTCGTCACCAAATACCACGAGGGTATCCCGCAAGCCAGCTGCTGCCTGGGTTAGGTAGGGCACCAGGTTGTTGGGCACCCCCAGGGGCAGCTCCCCGATTTCGGCCGAGGGGTGGGCGCCTACGGGGTTGAAATAGCGCAGCGAGATGGCTTTAATGGCCGGTTTGGAAAAAACAAAGTCGCGGATGATGTCCTCACTGATGGCTTTGGTGTTGCCGTAGGGCGAGGTAGCCGGCAGGCGTGGGGTATCTTCGGTAACGGGTAGGGTATCTGGCTGCCCGTATACCGTACACGAAGAGGAAAATACAAAATTGCTGACGCCAAACTCCTGCATTACTTTCAGCAGCACAATCAGCGAGCCAAGGTTGTTTTCGTAGTATTTGAGCGGTTCGGCTACTGATTCGCCTACGGCCTTGTAAGCGGCAAAGTGGATGACACCGTCGAACTTTTCTTTTTCGAACAATTCCCGTACGGCCTGCTCCTGGGTGCAGTCAATATTGTAAAAGGGAATATCCCTGCCGGTGATATTGTAAAGACCCTGTAAAACCTCCTGATTGGAATTGTAGAGATTATCCACAATGACTGGTTCAAAACCAGCAGATTGTAGTTCGACAACCGTATGGGACCCAATGTAACCCGTGCCGCCGGTAACTGCTATTTTCATGTGTTAATGGGGAGAAGTGGCAAAAAGTTGAGCTGAAAGCTGGTTTATGGATACTAAAAAAACAAAAACAAATGCTTACTTGGATGTCCGTTCGGTGGCTCTGGCAAGCATTTTTTTTCCGGGCAAAAGTAGAAAATTTGACAGCCATTCAAAAATTGTTTTTATTTAAGCCACCGTATTTTAAAACTCAAATCAAACAGCTATGAATGAAAGAGAAATAAAAGCGCTGGTGTCGTTGCTGGACGATGAGGATACCGAGGTAACAACGCTGGTAGAAGATAAAATACGTTCGCTGGGTAGTGGGGTCATTCCTTTGCTGGAATCAGAGTGGGAGGAAAGTTTCAGTCCGATCACCCAAAGAAGACTAGAAGAGCTCATCCACGAATTGCAACTTTCTATCATGATAGAGCGGCTTTCTGAATGGAAAAACGGCGGCGCCCTTGATCTCCTCGAAGGTATGTGGGTAGTGGCTACTTACCAGTACCCCGACCTTTCTTTTGAGAAAGTGCAAAACGAAATAAATCAGATGCGCCTGACGGCCTGGCAGCAGTTTGGCAGCGAGATGAACTCGGTGGATCAAATCAAGGCCATGAACAGCGTATTTTATGGTACGTTGGGCTTCGGAGCCAATACCAAAAGCTTTCATTCCGCCTCCAACTCCATGATCAACGTGGTGCTGGAAAACCGGCGCGGAAACCCGATCACACTTTGCGTAATCTACCTGCTCATTGCCCGGAAAATGAATATACCCGTATACGGCGTGAACCTGCCCAACCTATTTGTTTTGACCTATAAGCACGAAAAAACGCAGTTTTACGTCAATGTTTTCAACCGGGGAATCATTTTTTCCAAAACCGACATCGACCACTACATCAAGCAACTCAACCTGCCGCCCAAAGATTTTTTTTACCAGCCTTGTACAAACCTCGAAATTGTGCAGCGCGTGCTGCGTAATCTGATCCTTTCCTATGAAAAGGCGGGAGAGCCCGAGAAAATTAAAGAGGTAGAGCGTATCCTGCTCTCAATCCTGGATGATGGAGACAGCCGCGACTAGGCTCACAGGGCCACTGCAAGGCAGTAGTCGCCGATCCAGCGGAGGTGCAGCTCGGCCGTGATGCTCTGGCCGTTATCGGTCAGGACGCCGGCTGTTACAGGGGTGTCTGGCCTAAATGGATGGACATGGATATCATCTTTGAAACTGATTTTTTTTCGGCCATTTAGTTTGTAAAGGGCTTCCTTGCAGCACCAAAGGGCGCAGAGATCCTCTATACGGTTGCCGGCGAGTTCCCGTTCGGGGTCGGTCAGGTACTTGGTTGCCGTCCGGAGTAGTTTCTCGTGCTTTTTTTCCATGTCAATGCCAATCGGCCGGGTTGGATGCAGCACCGCACCGATGTAGTCCATCGTATGCGTGAGCGAAATAAAGTGGGGGTGCCCAATCAGAAACGGTTTGCCGTGCTCATCTTTCCAAAGGCCCCGGTAGGGTAGACCTATTTGTTCTACCAATTTGCTGATTACCAGTCTTCCGGCCAGCCATTCCCTTTTTTTTTGCGGATGCGATATGGTCAGTAGCTCCTCAGTATTGGCGTGGAGGGGGAGGGTGCGGTACAGGGTTTCTTCGGATTCGGAAAGTTCCCATACCATCAGTTTGCAGTTGTCAGTTATATTTTCTGTGTGAACGAGAGGCATGCCTTTTCTGTTTTGTAGCCAAACTAATAATAAGAAGCCTGGCAACACTGCTACCAAACTCTCTCTGCATGAATGTTCGCAAAATAGACACTTTTTCGGGTCATCGCGACTGTGTTTACACATTAATTTCGGATGCCAATGGTCATCAATTCTATTCCGCCGGAGGCGACGGGCTCATAGTCAGGTGGGATGTTACCAAGCCGGACCTGGGCGAACTGGTGGCCCGGATTGGATCTTCCGTATACGCCATGGCGTTTGACGAAGCCACCGGGCTTCTGTGGGCCGGTCATAACTACGAAGGAATACAAGTGCTCGATCCGGTGCAAAAAAAGGTGGTCAGCTCTATGAAAATCGGCCCCGCCCCCATTTTTGCGATCAGGATATGGAAGGGTAAGGCTTTCCTGGCCCTGGGCGATGGCATCATTGTCATCGTCGACATCCCCACTTTTGCCATTCAGAAGTACCTCAAAGCCTCTCAGAAAAGTGTGCGAACTCTGGCCATCCGCGAAGAAAGCCGGGAATTGGTGGCGGGTTTTAGCGATTGGAGCGTCAGTATTTTTGATCTGGATACCTTTGGTCTGAAAAAGAGGTTTCACGCTCACGACAATTCCGTTTTTGCGGCCCAGTTTTCGCCCGATGAGCAGTTTTTGGTCACTGGTGGGCGCGATGCCCACCTAAAAGTATGGGATGCGCGCGACAACTACCAGCTGGTACAGGATATTCCGGCTCACATGTTTGCCATCAACGCTATTACCTACCGAACCGATGGCAACTTTCTGGCTACGGCCAGTATGGATAAATCTATCAAAGTCTGGCGGGCAGATACCTTCAGGCTCATCAAAGTGATAGACCGGGCCCGCCACGCCGGGCATGGTACCTCCATCAATACGCTGCTATGGATGGCCGGGGAAAATGTACTGGTATCCGGTAGCGATGACCGCACCATTTCGGTGTGGGAAATAAATGAATAAGTGGGGGGCGCTATTTTTTTCAGAATTATCAGACTTCGTGTGAGGGATACCAAACAAAGTAATATTTTTGGATAAGTTTTTGAAAATTGCGAATTTAACCTGTACTTACCGGGACTGATACGATTATACTCCATAAACATACAATACGGATGAAAATTTCACCCATTGATATTCGGCAGCATACATTTGAGAAGGGGTTTAGAGGGTACAATATTGATGAAGTCAATGCTTTTCTGAATTCTCTTTCGCAGGAGTGGGAGCGTGTGATCAACGAGAACAAGATGCTGAAAATGCAGCTCGATATTTCGGATAAAGAGCTGAACAAACTAAAAGATGTGGAAATGACCCTCTTCCGTACCCTGAAAACGGCCGAGGATACCAGTAGTCAGATTACAGAGCAGGCTAACAAGGCAGCCGAAAAGTACCTGCAGGAGTCGCGGCAGAAATCTGATGAGACGGTCAACGAAGCCAAGCGTAAGGCGAGCATGATATTGCAGGATGCCGAAAATGAGGCGCGATTTATAAAGGAGGAGGTAATCAATGACCTCAAAAATCAGGAGCGGGATTTCAAGGCAATGGAAAAATACCGCGATAACCTGATCGTTCAGCTGAAATCGCTGGTCAATAATACCAACGAGACCGTAGAGCGGTTTGAGAAAAAGTTTAGCAAAGACTCTTTTACCTCCCGGCTGGAAGAAATTAAGCAGCAGGTTGTTGAGGTGGGCAGTCAGCCGGCCGATGCAGCCCTCAATGAGGAGGTTCAGCCCGTTGACGATCATCAGGCGGAGGAAATGGCTTCTGTCACTTCCGAGGTAGAAACTGTGGAGGAAACAGATACGGCGGAAGCTTCTGAAAGCAGCGGGGAAGTGAATTCGGAAGAAGAAACGGAACCCGTAGAAGCGGCAGAATCAACAGAGGAGCCTGCTACCTCCGAGGAAACGCAGGAAACCGTAGCCGAAACCGACGGTGAAGTGGATGCGGAAATCGAGGAGGAAAAATCGCAACCCACTGATGTCGCTACGGAGACGCTGGAGGAAATTGAGAAAATGAATCAAGAGAAAAAGGATTCGGAGACGGCGGCAGCAGCTACCCGTGAGGAAGATTCTAAAAACAAGGGTTCTTTTTTTGATCAGATACGCTAAACCTACGGGCCAAAGAGGCTCAGTACAATTCATTTCTAGCAAACAAAACCTTGGGAACCATATCGCTCGAAGGACTGGAATTTTTTGCCTACCATGGCTTCTACGACGAAGAGCAAAAAGTAGGAAACAAATACTCGCTGGATATCACGATCCATACTGACTTTGACACCGCCGCAAAAAGTGACCGGCTGCGGGGAACCGTCAACTACGAAGAGCTGTACCGGATTGCCGTCGAAGTTATGAGTGAGCGATCCCGTTTGCTCGAGCACATTGCCTGGCGCCTCATTGAACGCGTGCGGGAGCAATATCCCCATGTAGAAAAAGTTCACGTAGCGGTTTCCAAATTCAATCCTCCCATCGGTGGGGTCTGTCATCGGTCCAGAATAACGCTGGAAGGATAGGGGAGTTTGCCCTTGATTCTTTGTGATTATAATATTTTACAGAAAAATCTGTGTTTTTTATATAAATATTTCCGTAACAACAACTATAAATTGCTGATAGCCTGCTTTTGTTACTTCTGATATGGCAAGGATATTGCCCTGTCAGATAGGACAATAAAGTGTAGCACCTTCATAACAGGCTATTCATGAGACCAGCAGATCCCTTTTTTTATGTTCCGTCCGTCGTAGCTCCTACTCCCTGGCATTTGCGGGGCAATGGCTACGTATTTTTGTTTCGGCACTCCAAATCCTTTTTATCAGAAAGTGGCTTTTTGAATGATTACCAGCGCCTGCATCTCAAATCTGGCTTTGGTGCCGTTATTCTGGCCGATTACCAGCAGTCTGACGTAGGACCTTACCGGGAGCTGATGTTTATTCCGGGGATTTTCAAGATTTCCGGACACTACACATTTTCTATTTCGAAAACTTACGTATCAACGCAGGATAGCCGCTGGAACGGGGTCGAGAATTGGGGTATCCCCAAAGAGGTTGCCGACTTTTCTATTCTAACGGGAGAGGAGAGTGAGAAAGATGAAACCTGGGTAGTGAGCCGCAACCAAAAACCTATCTTTTCGGTAGACCTGCATCGGCACCGGTTCGGGTTTCCGGTTAGCTCGGCTTTATTGCCCTTTCGCATAGG
>CATMVR010000288.1 GCA_950075905.1 uncultured Persicitalea sp.
ATAGCCAGGTTGGCCCCGGCCGAGAAAGCCTCGGTAGAGTCGTTGCCAATGACCAGCCCCCGAAAATCCTTTTCGGCCAGACTGATGCTTTTCTGGACACCTTCTACTACCTCGGCACCGAAGGTATTCATCTTGGAGTGAAATTCGAGGTTTACAATACCATCACCCAGATCGTACAACGTAGAGCCGGCATTTTTCCAGACTATGTTGTTGGAAAGGTTGTTCAGAATGATGAAGCTCTCCTGACCCGGAATCACCTTATAGGTTTTTGTAGGAATATCGTAGTAGTGCTTGCGCCCGTTTTCCACCTTGTAGAACGACTCATGGCCCGCTTTCAGCATCTCATATACCCAGTCGGCTGGCTTTTTATCCATCTCTTCCATCATGCCCAGCATCTTCTTCACGCCAATGGCATCCCATGTTTCAAACAAGCCCATTTGCCAGCCAAAGCCGGCCGTGATTGCCTGATCTATCCGGTATAGCTCATCGGATACTTCGGGTATGCGGAAAGTAGCATAGCGGAAGCCATCCGCGAAGGTCTTGCGGTAAAACTCGCCGGCCTTGTCGGTTCCCGCCAGCAGTACGCCGAATCGCTTCGATAGGTCTTCGATAGCCTTGGTGCCTTCCGGGGTCTGAAACTTCACTTTCTCAGAAGGTCGGTATTCCAGCGTATTGAAGTCGAGGGCCAGAATGACAGACTTGCCCTTTTCGTCCTTTATCTTTTTATAAAAGCCCTGGCCCGACTTATCGCCCAGCCATTTTTTGTTGAAAAGCTCCTGCATAACGCCCGGCACCACAAAAGCATCGCGCGACTCGTCGGTTTCCTTGCCCGACTCGTACAGATTATTAGCTACGTGCACAGTCGTGTCCAGCCCAACTACATCCGAAAGGCGGAAAGTACCCGACTTGGGGCGGCCCACCACCGGGCCGGTCAGCTTGTCTACTGCTTCTACGCTCAGCCCCATCTCTTCGGCCACCCGGATGGTCTGCACCATGGCATAAATCCCGAGGCGGTTAGCGATAAAACCGGGGGTATCCTTACAAAGAACGGTCGTTTTGCCCAGAAACAGATCGCCGTAGTGCATCAGAAAATCAATGATAGCGGGGTCCGTCTGCGGACCGGGGATAATCTCCAGCAAACGCAGGTAGCGGGGTGGGTTAAAGAAGTGCGTACCACAGAAGTGCTTCTGGAAGTCATCGCTCCGGCCTTCGGCCATCAGATGGATCGGGATACCCGAGGTATTGGAGGTCACCAGCGTGCCCGGCTTACGGAGGGCATCCACTTTTTCGAACAGGCCCTTCTTGATGTCGAGCCGCTCCACAATTACCTCGATGATCCAATCGTAGCTCTTTATCTCTTTGAGATTATCGTCAAAATTACCCAGCTTCACGCGGCTGGCAAATTCAGGACTATATAGGGGTGCCGGTGAACTTTTGAGGGTATTCTGAAAAGACTCGTTAACGATCCGGTTTCGTACGGCCGGATTTTCCAGAGTAAGACCCTTGGCCTGTTCTGCGGCCGTCAGCTCGCGCGGAACAATATCAAGCAACAATACTTCGACGCCGATATTGGCGAAATGGCAGGCAATACGTGAGCCCATAATACCAGAGCCCAAAACAGCTACCTTGCGAATGGTACGGTTCATTTTATTGGTTTTTAGGTTTTCGTTGGAATACTTTTCTTTTGTGTCTAGTATGGGGGGCTAATGCGCCGCTTGCCCCATCAGAGTACCGTCTCAGTTTGTCTTACAAATCATCTACGCCGTACCCTGCTTTCAGCTTTTGGTTTTCTTCTTCAACCAGCTGATTGATCTCTTTAATGACATCCAGAAAAACGACCAGCTTTTCCAAAGGTATTTTTTCGCGCACCATCTGATTGAATGTCAGTACCCCTTCGCGGGCCTGCTCGCGCTTGGCCTTGCCCTCGTCGGTCAGCAGAATCCGGACAAACCGCTTGTCGGTACCGTCTACTTCTCGTCTGATCAATCCTTTTTCTTCCAGGCTTTTCAGCATTCTCACCAGACTCCTGGGCTCCATACCCAGCAGAGGGGCAATTTTGGTAGCCGGCGTACCCTGCTCGAGATCAATATTAAGCAAGACGTAACCTACCGCCATGGTCATGTCATACTGGGCAGCATACGCATTGTACATCCGCGAAATAGAGTGCCATGCCCATTTTATATGAAAGTCTACTGTCTTTTCTTTACGCATATCTTCTTCCTGTTTTCGGCATCAGATCTCATTTGAGCTTTCTACAAATGTAACAAATTCCCATAATAGTATGCAAGCATACTTTTATTTTGGTGCAAGAAAGATTAAAATCGCATCCCGGGTACCTCTTATTCTTACAAAACGCTGAATCAGGGGCGCTCCGCGCGGAATCATAACTTGATTGGGTGGGACTGCTATTCACAATCACCAAAAATTCACAAAAACACCACCCTCCGATTTGGTGGTTTTGGAAAAGGCCTTTACTTTTGCACAAAACCTATTTACTAATACTCCAATGAAATTCAGAAAGATAGCCGCATTGGTAGCAGGTGTAGCGTTGTTATCGTCCTGCGAATATCAAAAATACAATCACGCCGAGCAGAAAGATGTACGCATGGGCAGTGAGTGGGTCTACGGCGAAAGCCCCGATTCGGCCGCTCGTCAGCTGGCAAATCAGTACGAGGATAAGCCCGAAGTAGAACAACGCGTGAATGCGATCCGGGAGAAGATGTTTGGGGGCGGAAGTATCGCTCAGGGAAACTAAGCTATTTCGTACAGAACCATATACAAAGCAGCACTTTTACCCGAAAGTGCTGCTTTTTTTATTTCCAGGGGCTTCCTAGCCTTCTCTCCTTTTGCGAATTACAGCAAAGGACTTGCCCTTGGGTTTTGGGACAATTGAACTTTTTTAATTTACTTTACACTCCCTAGCGAAGGAGAGAATAGTATTTTTTCCATATAACTATCATTAAAAAGCATAAGTAGCAATGAACATAGCCTTGGTAACCGGCTCGGCCGGCCTGATTGGAAGTGAATCGGTGGCCTTTCTGGCCGATAAATTTGACCTGGTCGTAGGAATAGATAACAACCTTCGTCAGTATTTTTTTGGGGCGGAGGGCAGCACGGAGTGGAACCGCAACCGCCTGGCCGAAGCGTATTCCAACTATAAGCATTACAGTGCCGATATCCGCGAAGTGAGTCAGCTTGAACCTATTTTCAAGGAGTTCGGAGCCGATATAAAGATGATCGTACACACGGCCGCCCAACCCAGCCACGACTGGGCCGCCCGCGAGCCCTTCACCGATTTTGGGGTAAACGCCGTCGGTACGCTCAACATGCTGGAAATGACCCGGCTGAACTGCCCCGAGGCGGTGTTTATCTTTACCTCTACCAACAAGGTATACGGCGACAACCCCAACTACCTACCGCTGGTGGAACTGGAAACCCGCTGGGAAATTGATGAGAATCACCCCTACTTTGAAAACGGTATCGACGAACAGCATAGCATCGATCATACCAAACACTCCATTTTTGGCGCTTCAAAAGTAGCCGCCGATATCATGGTGCAGGAGTACGGCCGGTACTTTGGCATGAAGACGGGTATCTTCCGCGGAGGGTGCCTCACGGGGCCCAACCACTCCGGCGCGCAGCTGCACGGCTTCCTCGCTTACCTGATGAAGTGCGCTATTACCGGCAATCACTATACCATTTTTGGCTACAAGGGCAAGCAGGTGCGCGACAATATCCATAGCCACGACCTGGTGAATATGTTCTGGCACTTTTACCAGAATCCGCGTCCCGGCGAGGTATACAATGCCGGCGGTGGGCGCTTTGCCAACTGCTCCATGATTGAGGCAATTGCGCTGTGTGAGCAGATTTCGGGCAAAAAGCTTTCCCATTCCTACTCAGAAACCAACCGTGTGGGCGACCATATCTGGTACGTGAGCGACCTTACCAAATTCAAGGCCCACTACCCCGGCTGGAACTGGGAGTACGGTCTGGAAGAAACCCTGACTCAAATCCACGATGGAATTGCCGCCCGGCTGGCCGGACACGTAGCCTGATTTACCCCACTCTGACTCATGCCTGAAAAGTACATTATTCTGATTCCTCAATTTAATGACTGGGAGGCGCTCAATCTTCTGATCGAAAAAATCAACACCGACGTAGCGGGCGATATTCTCGCCCACACGTCGGTGTTGGTCGTTGATGATTGCTCTTCCCGTGACCGAACGGAGCCTTTTCCTGCGTTCAAAGGGACAGGCATAAAGGTGCTGCGGCTTTACCGTAACCTGGGACACCAGCGGGCCATTGCCATCGGACTGTCGTACATTGCCACCGAGCTACCCTGCGAAAAGGTGATTGTGATGGATGCTGACGGGGAAGATGCGCCCAAAGACATTAATACGCTCTTTGCCAAATCGGCCGAGCTGCCCGATACTATCATTTTTGCCCAGCGCAGCAAGCGGCACGAAAGCCTGCTGTTCCGCTCTTTCTATGTCGTCTACAAAGCCCTCTTCAAACTCCTGACGGGCAAGGTAATTACATTCGGGAATTTCAGCCTGGTACCGCAGCGGCGGCTGCAAAATCTGGTGCGGGTGTCGGAAATATGGAACAACTATCCCGGTGGGGTGATCCGTTCGCGAATTCCTTACGATGGGGTACCCATTGAGCGGGCGCGGCGGCTGGCGGGCAGTAGCAAGATGAACTTTGTGTCGCTGATTCTGCATGGATTGAGTGCCATATCGGTACTGATCGATGCCACGGCTGTGCGTATTCTGATTTTTTCGATTTTTATGTCGGGTCTGGCGGTTGCTATCATCGTATTTATTCTATTTTTGAAGCTCATCGGCAATGCCACGCCCGGCTGGGCATCTACGCTAAGCACCACACTGCTCATCGTGATGATGCAGTCGTTTCTGATTTCGCTTTTTCTGGTATTCATGGTACTTCAATACCGTACCCAGCAGCATTTTATTCCGGCTATCCACTACCGCGACTTTGTAGAAAAGGTAGAAGAATTTGCCTATGCTTAGTTTTGATTCTGCTCCGATTGTTTACTGGGCCATTGCCTACTTGTTGGCATTGGTCGTGATCGGGCTGAATCTGAAAGAGCGCGTTTCGCGGCCTCTGTACCTGACCGCCGCCGTTGGCCTGCTGGTGCTGATGCGCCTGCCGGCCATCCTGCTCAACCGCGAACTCAACGCCGACGAAAGCCAGATGCTCAGCCACGCGCTGACGCTCTGGCAGGACCCCGTGTACTGGCGCTCGGTGGATGGCACTACCATTGGCCCGCTCGACAACTACCTGCTGGTACTTCCCCGTCTGCTGGGTTTTCAGCTGGATTATACGTCGGCCCGCATCATGGGGCTACTGTGCGTGGTGGGTTCGCTCTTGTTTTTCTTTCGTGCCCTGAATATGTGGTTTGGCAGCAATCTGGCGCGGGTAGCCGTGCTGATACCGCTGCTGTTTCTGGCCTTTACGCAGGAAACCGACTTTGTTCACTATTCCAGCGAGCAGCTTCCGGTCTTTCTGCTCAGTATCTGTCTGGCCCTCCTGGCCGATCTCACCACAGAGAGCAGGCTATCCCCACGGCGTGCTTTCTGGCTGGGGTTGGTAGCGGGTATGGTACCTTTTGCTAAGTTGCAGGCAGTGCCGCAGGCCGGTCTGCTGGTACTGGGCGCGCTCTATCTGGCGTACCAGCACTACCGGCAAACCCAATCCGGTAAGCCTTTGCTTCTGTTGCTGCTGGGCGGAATTACCTTTCCCGCCCTGGTACTGGGCTGGATTGTATCCATGGAAATCTTTCAGGATTTTATCGATTTTTATATTCTGGGAAACGCCGTGTACGCTGGTGGGAGCGGATTGGCCGATATTCCCACGCAGTTTGGCAAGTTGATCCTGCTGAGCCCGGATTTTACCGCCCTGCTGATTGTGGTAGCTCTCATCACGATCTCAGGTATACTGTATGCCCAGCGTAACCCCGGTCAGGCCGCACTACCGGGAGGGTTGTTCGTTCCAGTGCTTATCATGGGCTATGGACTGGCGGCCATTTATGCCGCCACCAAATCGGGTAATCTTTTTGTGCACTATCTCAATTTCTGTGTGTACCCCCTGGGGCTGGCGGCCGCTCTCGGCATGCAACGCATTGCGCAAAACAAGCTCCTGTTGCTGATGGGTCCTTTGCTGCTGCTAGCCTGGTTTGGTTTGCAGGATGCCGTATCTTTTCTCAAAAACCGGCAACTAAACTCGCTTATTTCGGTAGAGGCTACCTCACTGCCCGAAAGCCCCGTGGTGCGGGCGCTTAAACCCTTCGCCACACCCACCGACCGGATGGTGGTGTGGGGCTGGCAGTGCCAGTACTACGTGGAAGCACAGTTGGCGCAGGGTACGGCCGAAAACCACTCCGAGCGGAGTATTTTTCAACACCCCCTCCGCGACGTATACCGCCGCCGGTACCTTAGCGACATGAAGCGGACGAAGCCGGCGGTATTTCTGGATGCGGTGGGAAAAAACAGTCTATGGGTACAAAATGTAGCTACGCAGGGGCATGAGTCTTTTCCGGAGCTGGCGGAATACATTGAAAAGAACTATCAGTTTCTGGGTAC
>CATMVR010000289.1 GCA_950075905.1 uncultured Persicitalea sp.
CCAGCCGGGACGGTGGCGGTGAGTTGGGTAGCTGAAGCGGTGCTGACAGTGGCTACTATACCGTTGAACTTGACTAAGTTTTTGGCAGTCTCCGTCGAGAACCCCTCCCCCATGATCGACACAACAGCTCCTTCGATGCCCTGATCGGGGCTGAAACTGTTAATTTGGAAAGGGGCGGGCTCTTCTTTGGTGCAGGCATACAATCCAAGGAGGACAAGAAAGAACAAGGCTCTTCCCGCCCAGCAATAAAGGTACTTCTCCATAGCCTGGTTGGTGATTGATGAATAGGTCAAAGTTCGATAATATCGGACAATATTCCGTCAATAACACCCCTGATCTGAGTAAGCGGTCAAACATACTACTTACTGATTATCAGAAAAATAAGCACCTGTACCTCCTCATATTACCTAGCGCTTCTGTCCCTGGGCGTCATAGACTACCACCTTCTCCCACAGATGGGAGTAGTCTTCAACAAATTTCAGGTGGATGGGATGCGTCTGGTATATTTCCTCTTCAATCAGATTTTTGAAGAAACAAAGCCACGAAATGGAGTAATCCCGCACAATCACGTCCCGATTAGTAGAGGCCGGACGGCCAATGTGCACAAACTGAATGGTGGGTACTTTGGCGAGTTTTTCCAGGCCCTCCACAAGTTTGGCTTCGTCCTGGGCACTGTCGGGATTTTTTAGATAGAAAAATACGTGATGTACCAGCAATTCTTTTTTTCTTTTGGCTTGCGGAAGCAACGGAGAGCTACCAACGGCTGCAAGGCCAGCTTTTTGGAGGAAGGTTCTTCTGTTAGATGTACTCATAAAACTGTCAGTCGTATTTTACCGCAAAGGCGCGGGGACACAAAGATAAGATAAGTAACCAGATTAAAAGGACAAGCGAAAGTCCTTGTCTGAGAAAGCACGGTCTGCCTTGGCCTGCTGTATCCAGCCCTGAATCGTATCGTACACCCGGGGGGTAATCAGCACCGCGCTGCCAAAGGGGCGGTTGTGGGGTTTGGCCCCGCAGGAAGCGGCATTGCCCGAAACATGGATTGCTACCACCCGCGGCTGACCATTGATGAAGGTCCAGACTGGTGAGCCGCTGTTGCGCTTGGTGGTCGTAAACGGGTGGAGCAGGCAGCGATCGGTGGTCTCTACTACCTTTCCACTCTCGGCCCACAGCTCAAAATCGGGCCGATCAATGGGGTACCCGGCGATATGAATGGGCTGACCGGGCAAGGGGGTATTGGAACGGTAGAAGTCGGCGGGCCAGTCAAAGTGCTGCTGGGTCCATTCGGGCAATACATCCTGTTTCAAAATAATCACCCCAAAGTCGTCTTTAACGTAGCAGTAGGGATTGTTGTACTCAGGTACCTTATGTATGACAAAATCGGGGGATTCCACCACGAAGCGGAGGGGCGATTTTACCAGATTGTTCTGCCTGGGGTAAAGTTCGAGACGCTGAATCCGTGACTCCAACTCGTTGAGGGAGTGACCGGCTGTGACGATTACGTTGGGAGCGATTAGAAAACCCGTGGAGCGGTTTACAAACGATACCGGAACGCCCTCTTCGGTAACTCGGTACATCTCGATCAGGCATATATACGAAAAAGGGGCTAGTGAGGAATCTTCAACTCTGGTTCTTGCCATTACTTTCTGAACGCTTTTTGAAATACCGAAACGACGTTTTTTTCGTTATGGTTCAGATTTATCAGTCCAAAAAAACCTGACCATGAAGAAAAACCCGCTCCTTTTTTTTGTTACTCTCTGCCTGCTGGCAGGAAGTTTATGCCCCGCATTGGCCCAGTCACGTAAGGGGGAAGACGACGAGATCAAAGTAGAATTTAACGAGCGCCAACTTGAAAAGCACCTCACTCAGTACGGCGATCAGCTCGATCTGAGCCGACGTCAGGGGCGTAAAATTGCCCGGATTGAAAAAAAGTACGACAAAAAGGAAAGCAAGCTGGCCGATGAAAAAGGATTGAAACTAGGCCGAAAGCGGGCTTTGCAGAAAGAAAAAGCCGAAGCGTTGCTCTCAGTTCTGACCGACGGGCAGATCGAACGCCTCAACCAGCTGGCTGGAAAAAAGGGCTTTTTCAGGAGAATTATTTGAGCTACCCCTGCCACAAAAAAAGGGCCCGTTCTCTTACCGGAACGGGCCCCTTTTTATAGACGAATGGCTAACAACTAACCCGCTAATTGCTATCCAGCTCCCTACTGACGAATGGCAAGATCTTCAAGCAGCTTGCTACTCAGGCGTAGCAGCTCAATCTCGGCCAGTTTGGCGTTATACTCCGCCTCAATCAGGCGAGTTTCGGCCGCCACAGTATTACGCTGCACCTCCCGAAACTCGTAGGAGCTTGAATTTCCCACCCGGTAACGTTCGAAGGCAATTTCCACATTTTGCCGGGCCAGCACAAAGTTGGCTTCCTCCAGCGCCACCAGCTGGAGGCTGTTGCGGTAGTTGAGATATGTCTGATCAAAAGCCGCCATCAGCTGATTTCGAACATCCCCTTCCACATCCTCCGAAATCAGGGCGTTGATCCGGGCGTTCTGAATCCGCCGCCGCTGATTGAACCCGTCAAACAGATTGACTGAGACCCGGGCCCCGTAGCTCCACACATCGTTACGGGCGCTACGTACCCCAAATCCCGCCTGGTTGTTGGTAGTATTGTAGTTGAAGCCCCCGAGCAGATCAACCTGCGGGTATTGCTGCGCGGAAAGTGCCTTGATGTCCAACTCGGCGATCCGGCGCTGCTGGGCGGCCAACACCAGGTTAGGATTCTGTGCCAGCAGACTCTGCCGCAACTCTTCCACCGCAATGGCCCGCCGCTTCATGAGAGTATCTGGCAGAGTAAAATCCTCGGAGGGATTGCGTGACAAAAGAGCGTTCAGGTCAATTTTAGAATTCCGCAGCACCTGCTCCTGGGCAATGTAGGCGGCGGTATCGCCATTGTAATCTACCTGAGCATTGATGTAGTCTACCTTGGAGCCCGTCCCGACCTCGTAGTACGCTTTGGCCAGTTCCAGGCGGTCTTTGGAAATATCGAGGGCATTGCGCAGAGCCCGTACCCGCTGGTACTGCCGGATGATCTCGTAGTAGGCTGAGCTAACCTGCGCTACGGTATTTTCAATAGTGATTTTGGCATTGGTGCGGCCAGCCTGTTCCAGTTGCCGTAAGCGATCCTGCGAAACAAACATGCCCAGGCCATCAAAAATAGTCCAGGCCAGGGCTACGCCGGAGTTGGAATTGTTGTTGTTGACGCCCGCCCGGTCGAGTGGTGCCTGTAGAGCATTGAAAAAGTCTTGCCGTAGGTGGCTCGACGTAAAGTTCTTCTGGGTTATAGCCGTAACACTAGGCAGAAAACCGGCATTCCCCAATGTGTTGTCATTTTTGGCAATAGCCACTCTTTTCTCGGCAATTCTGATCGAATAATTCTTTTCGAGGGCAATGGCAATGGCCTTTTCCAGACTAAGGGCTTCCTGGGCCTTTGCGTCAGGGAGTGTCAGCCACATGAATAGCAAAATTGCAGCGAAAAACAGCAAACTACTGCAAAGTTGAGCAATGGGTTTCGATGACATGTATTTGTTTTTGTGCTTTATCTGAGATTACTTTAACATTCACTTCACAAGATTACTCAATTGTTCCAACAATTTAATCCCAAAGCTACAACCAAAGTTATGTGTAAGCCCACAATTTCCTCAATTCTTTATTTATTTTCATTACTATTTTTAGGGGGCTGCAAAACAAGTACCCAAGTCGATTTAATCGTACACAACGGACTTGTATACAGCGTTGATTCTACTTTTGCCATCCACGAAGCTTTTGCCGTAAAAGACGGAAAGTTTGTAGCCATAGGGTCCTCGGACGAAATCCTGAAAAACTACGAGGCCGACTCGGTGATTGATGCTGGTGGCCGGCCCGTGTATCCCGGATTGTACGATCCCCACAGCCACTTTATGGGGCTGGGCCGAAAGCTCGATGCCGCCGACCTGGTGGGCACGACTTCGTACGAGGATGTGATCCAGCGGCTAAAAGCCTTCCGCGCCGAAAACCCCGACCGCGCCTGGCTGCTGGGCCGGGGCTGGGATCAGAACGACTGGCAGGACAAACGCTTTCCGGACAAGGCCCTGCTAGACGCCGCCTTTCCTGATGTGCCCGTGCTACTCACCCGCATCGACGGGCATGCTTCACTGGTCAACTCCAAAGCCCTGCTACTCGGGCAGGTCAGGGCAGACAGCAAGGTGGAGGGAGGCCTGGTGATGGTGAAAAACGGCCAGCCCACCGGTATCCTCGTAGACCGCGCCTCGGGGCTGGTTTCGCGGATGATTCCTGCCTATACCAAAGAAGAAAAAGAAGAGATTCTGAAAGAAGCCGAACAGGCCTGCCTCGCCATGGGGCTGACGACCGTTTCGGATGCCGGACTGGACCGCCCAGACATTGAACTGATCGACGAGATGCACAAAAACGGCAAACTCAAAATTCGGGATTATGTCATGATCAGCGTGAGCCCTACTAATCTGGACTACTATATTCCCAAAGGACCTTATCAGAGCGACCGCCTGACGGTACGCTCCTTCAAAATCTACGCCGATGGCGCGCTTGGCTCGCGGGGAGCCTGCCTGCTGCAACCCTACGCCGACGACCCCTCGACGGGCTTTTTGCTGGCCAGCGCCAAAGAGCTGGAAGATTTCACTGCCCGCATCGCCAACAGTGATTTTCAGGCTAATACCCACTGCATCGGCGACTCAGCCAACCGTCTGATGCTGGATTTGTACGGCAAGTACCTCAAAGGTCCCAACGACCGCCGCTGGCGCATCGAACACGCTCAGGTGGTGTCTACGGCCGATGTACCCAAGTTTGGGAAGTACAACATCATCCCCTCCGTGCAGCCTACCCACACCACTTCTGACATGGACTGGGCCGACGAGCGACTCGGGGCTGAGCGCCTCAAGACTGCCTACGCATTCAAAGATCTGATGCAACAAAATGGCTACATTGCCTTAGGTAGTGACTTTCCGGTAGAAGCCGTGAGCCCGCTGTACGGTTTTCACTCGGCGGTAGCTCGGGTAGATACCCAGGGAAATCCTGCCGGAGGCTTCCAGATGGAAAACGCTCTGAGCCGGGAAGACGCCTTGCGCGGAATAACCAGCTGGGCGGCCCGGGCAAATTTTGAAGAAAAGACCCGGGGAAGCATCGAAAAAGGTAAATTCGCCGATTTTGTGATTCTGGAAAAGGATATCATGAAAATCCCCCTTCCGGAAATTCGAAACACCAAAGTTCTACGCACCGTTATTGGCGGTGAAACGCTCTATAAGCAAACTCTATAAAACAAAGAAGGATGCTTTCCCTCAGGAAAAGAGTTCACTACATACTTACTATTACCATGAAGGGGAAAAGAGGTTTCCCCCTCATGGTAAACCTCTTTATTGTCGGTCTGATCGCCCTCAATTCCATGGCCATCATTCTGCATTCGGTACCCGAAATCCGGGAGCACCCGCAGCTGTCGGCCCTGTTCGTTGACTTTGAGATATTTTCGGTCGTAGTGTTTACCATCGAGTATCTTCTCCGGGTATGGGCCTGCGTAGAAAGCGAGAAGTACCGGCATCCTTTCTGGGGACGCGTCCGGTTTATATTCTCGGCCTGGGCTCTGGTAGACCTGCTGGCGATTTTACCTTTCTACCTGACACTTTTCACCACCGATTTTGGCCTTATCCGGATACTCCGGATTCTGCGGGTAGTGCGTCTGTACCGGCTCACCAAGTACTCGCATGCCCTGGGAATGATTAAAAAAGCCATCAACTACACCAAGGAGGAGTTGATTCTAAGCTATACCTTTCTGCTGTTTGCGATGCTCATTGTGTCCAGTATAATATATTACCTTGAGCACCCGGCCCAGCCGGAGGCTTTTCCGAGCATACCGGCCTCCATCTGGTGGGGGGTGGTCACGATGACTACCCTTGGCTACGGGGATGTGTATCCGGTAACAGTACTGGGTAAGATTTTCGGGGGCTTTGTGGCTATTTTGGGCGTTGCGCTATTTAGCCTGCCCACGGGTATACTAGCCTCGGGCTTCATTGAGCAGATCAACGAAAACAAGCGGGAAAAGAGGTCATCTAAATCCATCAAATGTCCCCATTGCGGTGAAGATATTCGGGTTTGAATGCATAATCCCCGAATTGCCATTATCTTTTTACCCTATTCTTTACTATTTTGCATCAATAGAACCAATAGTTAAGAACAGGCCATTAACCCCGATGATCGCTCATGCCCAACCGAGTACTTATACTTTTTGCCCACCCATCTTTTGAGAAATCGCGGGTAAACCGGGAAATGATCAGACAGGCACCCACCCGGAATGGCGTCACGTTTCATGACCTTTACGAAGAGTACCCCGACTTCAACATTGACATTCAACGCGAAAAAAAACTGCTCCTCGAACACGACGTTATTGTCTGGAACCACCCCTTCTACTGGTATAGCTGTCCGGCCCTGCTAAAACAATGGATAGACCTGGTACTGGAAGTAGGCTGGGCTTACGGCCCCGGAGGAACTGCCCTGGAAGGTAAAACAGTGTTGCAGGTCATCACCACCGGCGGG